>JANNEX010000205.1:0-10168 GCA_031379155.1 Rubrivivax sp. | reverse complement strand
GACGACCCGCGCAACCCGGCGGTGATTGCCGACAACGTGGGCGACAACGTGGGCGACTGCGCTGGCATGGCCGCCGACCTGTTCGAGACCTACGCCGTCACGCTCATCGCCACCATGGCGCTGGGTGCGCTGATGGTCAACGGCGCCACCATCAACGCGGTGGTGTATCCGCTGCTGCTGGGCGGTGTGTCGATCATCGCGTCGATCATCGGCTGCTACTTCGTCAAAGCATCGCCCGGCATGAAAAACGTCATGCCGGCGCTGTACAAAGGCTTGGCCGTGGCCGGCGTGTTGTCGCTGATCGCCTTTTACTTCGTGACCACGATGATGTTCCCGACGCCGCTGACCCTGACGGCGGGTGGCAGTGTCTCGGCCATGTCGCTGTTCGGCGCCTGCGCCGTGGGCCTGGTGCTGACCGCCGCCATGGTCTGGGTCACCGAGTACTACACCGGCACGCAATACGCCCCAGTGCAGCACATCGCGCAGGCCAGCACCACAGGCCACGGCACCAACATCATCGCCGGCCTGGGCGTGTCTATGCGCAGCACGGCCTGGCCGGTGCTGTTTGTGTGCATGGCCATCCTGGCCGCTTTCCAGCTGGGTGGCCTCTACGGCATTGCCGTGGCAGCCACGTCCATGCTCAGCATGGCCGGCATCGTGGTGGCGCTGGACGCTTACGGCCCCATCACCGACAACGCCGGTGGCATTGCAGAAATGGCCGAGTTGCCCAAGAGCGTGCGCGACGTGACTGACCCGCTGGACGCGGTGGGCAACACCACCAAGGCCGTCACCAAGGGCTACGCCATTGGCTCTGCCGGCCTGGCCGCGCTGGTGCTTTTTGCCGACTACACGCACTCACTCGACGCGCTGGGCATGAGCGTGCAGTTCAGCCTGAGCGACCCCAAGGTCATCGTCGGCCTGTTCATCGGCGGCCTCATTCCTTACCTCTTCGGTGCCATGGCCATGGAAGCCGTGGGCCGCGCAGCGGGCTCGGTGGTGATTGAAGTGCGGCGCCAATTCCAGGACGGCCAGATCATGGCCGGCAAGCGCAAGCCCGACTACAGCGCTGCCGTGGACATGCTGACCACCGCCGCCATCAAAGAGATGATCATCCCCAGCCTGTTGCCTGTGGTGGTGCCGGTGGTCGTGGGTCTGCTGCTCGGGCCGGCGGCATTGGGTGGCCTTTTGATGGGCACCATCGTCACGGGTCTGTTTGTGGCCATCTCGATGTGTACCGGCGGCGGTGCCTGGGACAACGCCAAGAAGTACATCGAAGACGGCCACCACGGTGGCAAGGGCAGCGAAGCGCACAAGTCGGCCGTCACCGGCGACACCGTGGGCGACCCCTACAAGGACACCGCCGGCCCGGCCGTCAACCCGCTGATCAAGATCATCAACATCGTGGCTTTGTTGATCGTGCCGCTGCTGCCTAGTGGCACGGTCGGCACGACCGGCACGGCAAAGGCTCCGGCAGCGGCACATGCGGCGGCACCCGCCGTGGCTGCTGTAGCGGCACCCGCTGCGGCGGCTGATGGCGCATCCATCAAGGTCGAAGGTGGTGTCGTCAAGTTCTACTTCGGCAGCGGCAAGTCCGAACTGGCCGTAGGCGCTGCCGCTGCTCTGGCCGACGTGGCCAAGGGTGTGGCCGAGGGCAAAAAGGCTTTGGTCAGCGGCTTTACTGATGCCAGCGGCGACCCGACGCTGAACGCCGAACTGGCCAAGCAACGCGCCTTTGCCGTGCGCGACGCGCTCAAGGCGCTGGGCGTGGCTGAAGACAAAGTCGAGCTGAAAAAGCCCGAGCAGCTGACCGCCAGCGGCGACGCCAACCAGGCACGTCGGGTTGAGGTAGCGCTGCAGTAGTCGCGGTCTTTGCTGATGCACCACGGGCCGCCTTGTGCGGCCCGTTTTCATGGCTGCATGGCTCTGGCTTGACGGGGCTCAAGCTTCTGTGGCGCGCGTCTGCCACAGTCACGCGGCCGGTGCCCGCCACCGTGCCAGCCCCGTCGCCATCAAGGAATTGAGATGCCACACCTTTGGGCCCAGACTTTGCTGCGCACCTTGCTGCTTGCCGCGCCGTTGTGCGCCGCCTGGCCCGCCCACGCCGCCGACGCCGCAGCCCAGCGCCGGGTCGGCAGTGACACTTTCATCTTTGGCGGCACGCTGCGCATCGAACAAGCCCTGCCCGGCGACCTGATTGCCGCCGCCGGCACGCTGGACGTGGAAGCCCCCGTCGCTGGCGACGCCTTGCTCGCCGGCGGCACGCTGCGCCTGGGCGGCGCGGTCGGCCAAAGTGTGTTTGCCGCCGCTGGCCGCTTGAACATCGACGCGGCGGTCGCGCGCAACCTGCGTGTGGCAGGTGGCCAGGTCGACCTCAGCCCTGCTGCCAGCGTGGGCGGCAACGTCAGCGTGGGCGGCGGCCAGGTGAGCTTGCGCGGGCCCATCAAGGGCTCACTCACGGTGGCCGGCGGCAGCGTCTTGCTCGACGGCCCGGTCGACGGCGACGTCATGGCCAGCGCGGGCCAATTGACGCTGGGCCCCAAGGCGCGTGTGGCCGGCCGCCTGAACTACCGCAGCCGCGACGAAGTGCAGCGCGACCCCGCCGCGCAGGTGCTGGGCGCCATCGAAAGATTGCCGCTGCCTGCCGGCGCCATGATGGACGATGCCCAGCACCCCGCCAGCGGCGCCATGCGCCGCGCCGAGCAAGGCGATTGGGACGGTCACGCAAGCTGGGGTGGTCCGTCTTGGCTGTGGACCCTGGGCCTGATGCTGGTGGCAGCACTCATGGTCTACCAGGCGCCCGACGCCGTGCGGCGCATCACACAAAGCCTGAGCCAGCACCCCGGCCGCGACTTGCTGTGGGGGCTGGTGGTGCTGGTGTGCGTGCCGGTGGCGGCGTTGATGATGGTGTTCACCATCATCGGCATTCCGCTGGCGCTGCTGGTGTTGCTGCTCTACGGCGCCCTGCTGCTGCTCGCCTACGTGACCACGGGTGTGGCGCTGGGCCAGTGGGTTTTGGGCCGTTTCAAGGCCGACGCGCTGGCCAGCACAGCTTGGCGCATCGGCGCCGCCGTGGCCGCCGTGTGGCTGCTGGCCGTGCTGGGCAGCCTGCCCTGGGTCGGCGGCGCGGTGTCGATGCTGGCCTTGCTGACCGGCATGGGTGCGCTCATTTTGATCGTTAGTGGGCGCCTTGAGCCAGCACCCAGCCCTTGATCTGGCGCAAACATCAACACCAGTCTAAGAAGCCGCACGGGGCCGCGCCTAGGCTGTGCATCAGGCCGCACGGCGACACACCACCGGTGCTTACAGGAGCAACACCATGAGCCCCATCCAGTCCCTCATTGTCCCCTTCCAGGGCAGCCCAGACTGCGCGGCGCTGCTGCAAACGGCGCTGGCCCTGGCCCAGCCGCACCAAGCCACCGTGCAGGCCGTGTACGCACAGTGGCCGAGTTATTTGCTCTACCCCAACGCCTTCAGCATGAACCCGGAACTGGCGCCGCTGCTGGCCGACGAGGAACAGCAGCGGCGCCAGGCCGCACAGGCGCTGTTTGACCAGCAATTCACGCCAGCCACACTGGGGCGCGCCCACGCACAGTGGCTGGACGCGGCGGGCGAACCAGCGCGTGCCTTTGCGCGCCTGGCGCTGTGCAGCGACCTCATGGTGCTGGGCCAGCGGCCACCGCGCTCGGCCAAGGACACGGCCCTGCCAGCGGACTTTGTGGAAACGGTGTTGCTGACCAGCGGCAAGCCGGCCTTGGTGGTGCCCTACATAGTCATGGCGCGGCGCGCGGCTCAGATCGGGCGCATCGCCTTGGTGGCCTGGAAAGAATCGCGCGAAGCCGCGCGTGCGCTGTCTGCCGCCCTGCCCCTGCTGCAACGCGCCGAGCAGGTGCACGTGGCGGCCTGGGGCGAGGAAGGCCTGAGCGCAGGCTGGGCCGAAAGCCCCGCGTTGGAAGTGCTGGCCTACCTGCGCCGCCATGGCATTGAAGCCACCATGCACCGCGAAGGCGTGGTCACCCGCGACGTGGGTGGCTTCTTGCTGTCACGGGCTGCTGACCTGGGCGCCGACCTGCTGGTGATGGGCTGCTATGGCCACGGCCGCGCGCGTGAATGGGCACTGGGTGGTGCGTCGCGCACAGTGCTGGAATCGATGACGTTGCCGGTGTTGATGGCCCATTGAAACCTTTCGCGCATTGAAACCCTTGGCACTCTGAAACCCCTGAAGCATTCAGGTTCTGTCACTGCACAGCGCCATGGCCTTGCTCGACGCCCTGACCCGAAACGCCTGGTGGCTGGCCGTCAGCGGCGTGCTGGCCGTGCTGGCAGCGGCCGTTTGCGGCCTGCTGCTGGCTTGGTTGCTGCCCTTTCGCGACTGAGGCAGGCGCGCCTCAGTCGCGCGGGCGGCCCAGCATGTGGCCCCGGCTGAAAGGGTAGTCGCACTGCGCGCCGCGCAACTCGCCTTGCTGCACGTCGCCGCTGGGGCGTGCTGCCAGCAACTGGTAAAGGCTCATCCAGCCGCGCTCAAAGCCCATCGCCGAGCCGGCCAGATAGAGGCGGTAGGCACGCACCGTGGCCTCGTTGGTGAGGGCACGCGCAGCGTCCAACTGCGCTTCCAGCGCTGCCGACCAGGCCCACAGCGTGCGTGCGTAGTGCGGGCGCAGGTTTTCGGCGTCCAGCAGTTCCAGTCCGCCCTGGGCCAAGGCGGTGGTGGCGGCCGACACGTGTACCAGTTCACCGCCCGGAAAGATGTGCCTTTCGATGAACTCACCCAGCCCGGCGCCCAACTGCGCATTGCGCAAACCGCCGGCGGCAATGCCGTGGTTCAAGAGCAAACCACCCGGGCGCAGCAGGCCATGCAGGTGAGCAAAGTAGTGGCGCAAGTGGGCCTGGCCGACATGCTCAAACATGCCCACCGACGCGATGCGATCAAAGCCTGCCGGATCAGACAATTCACGGTAGTCGAGCAGGCGCATTTCCACGCGGCCACGCAGGCCCTGTTCGTCGATCAGGCGCGTGACATGGGCATGCTGGTTGCGCGACAGCGTGATACCCAGCGCACGCACTCCGTAGTGCTGCGCGGCCCACATCAGCAGGCCGCCCCAACCCGCGCCGACATCCAAAAAGCGCTGGCCCGGCGCGAGTTGCAGCTTGCGGCAAATCAGCTCGAGCTTGGCTTGCTGGGCCTGCGCCAGGCTCATGTCGGGCCGCGCAAAGTAGGCGCAGGAGTAAACGCGCTGCGGGTCGAGCCAGAGCGCAAAAAAGTCATCGCAGATGTCGTAGTGAAAGCGCACCTGGCGTGCGTCGCGTGGCAACTGGTGCGCCCAGTGAGAGCGCAACGCCGCCCACCAGCGCAGGGGCGACAGCCGCGCTTCGGTCTGCACGGGGTTGCCCGCCAGTTGCGCCGCCACGGCCATCACTTCGCCAAGCGGGCCGTCGATGTCAAGCTCGCCTCTGACATGGGCGTCGGCCAGGTCGCCGATGCGCCCTCGCGCCAACCAGGCCAGTGAACGGCGGTGGCGCAGCGTCAGTTGCACGCCAGCCTGCGCCGGCCCGGCACGCCCACCGGGCCAGGCCAGGGACAGGTTATCGGGCAAGTCAAGGGCGCCAAAGCCTGGCAAGGCTTGGCGCGGCAGGGTTGCAAAAGCGGCACGCACAAGAACCTCCTTGGGCAATGGCCAAGTCGCCGCATGCGGCCTGGCCAGCCGCAAAAATAGCGCATTGCCCGCCGTGTGGGTTTGCGCGCCATCAAGCGCGGCAGAGAGCGGCAGGGCGGTGCCACGGCCGCGCTCAATGTGCAAGAGTTCCATGATCCGGGGCGCTGCCCCGATTCATGAAACTTAGCGCCCACAATTCCTGCCATGCGCCACGCATGAGCCCAACGCCATGAGAGACACCTGCCTGGACAACATCACCGACGTCGCCGCCGCCAGCCTGGCCGGCCTGCAGGACAGGCGCCAACGCGAACTCTTGCAGCAATTGGTGCTGCACCTGCACGCCTACGCCAAGACCGTGCAGCTGACACACGCCGAGTGGCGCGCGGCATTGGCCTTTTTGCACCGCACTGGCGACATCAGCAGCGAAACGCGCAGCGAGTTTTCCTTGCTGTCCGACGTGCTCGGCCTGTCCAGCCTGGTCGACCTCATGGCCAGCACCCCCGATGCGACACCGGGCAGCGTGCTCGGGCCTTTCCACACGGCGGGCTCGCCTTGGCTAGACAACCCCGGCAACCTGATCGGCAACAACGCCGGTCAGCGTGTGCTGCTGCGTGGCCGCGTGCTGGGCGCGCAGGGTCAGCCACTGCCGCAAGCCAGCCTCGACTTCTGGCAAAACGCCGACAACGGCCTGTACTGGCAGCTTGACCCCGAACAGCCGCGCGACAACCTGCGCTGCCAGATCAAGGTGGATGCGCAAGGCGCGTGGGAGCTGGCCACCATCCGCGCCCGGCCCTATCAAATCCCCACCGACGGCCCGGTGTGGAAAGACCTGGTGGCGCCCGCCGGACGCAGCGCCTGGCGCGCGGCGCATGTGCATCTGATCGTCAGCGCACCGGGGCACCGCACGCTGGTCACCGAGCTCTTCGATGCCGCCGACCCCTACCTCGACAGCGATGCGGTATTCGGCGTGCGTGAGGCCCTGGTTGGCCACTACCGCAGCGAGACCGACGCCGCCGCCGCAGCCCGCTTGGGCTTGCCCGGCGAGCAGTGCCTGGTGATGCACACCGACCTCGTGCTCAGCCCGCTGGCTTGAGCCAGCACGCGCCAAAAAACCGGCAGGAGACCCCGATGCTCAAGCCCCCATTGACAGTGTCTGCTGTGCTTGTTGCGCTCGTGCTTGTTGCGGCTGCGCCGGCCGTGTCATCTGCCTGGCGATTGACGCCATGAGCCCGTTGTCACGACGCAGCGTGCTCGGGCTGGCAGGCTTGGCGGGTGCGGCGCTGCTGCCCAGCCTGACCCACGCACAAGCAGCGCAAGCAACGCAAGCAACGCAAGCAGGCTAGCCCAAGCTGCGCTGCGGACTCAAGCGCCTGCTTCGACCTTCAGTGCGGCGCGCGCTTGGTCGGCCACCACCGACGCGGTTCGCAGGTAGTGCGCCTCGAGCCGGCGCAAGGCTTCATCGGCACGACCTTCGATGACGGCTTCGAAGATGAGCACATGCTCGGTGTGCTCGTCGCGCACGCTGAAGCTTTTGCCCGCCGCCACTTGCCGAAAGCGATAGGACTCGTCGGCCAGGCTGTTGCAAAAGGCCAGCAGCCAGCGCGATGGGCAGCGCGACAGCAAGGTGCGATGAAAATCGCGGTGCAGACTTTCCCAGGCCGGGTTGGTCACGTAACTGTCTGTCGACAGCGAGCGCGGCGTGCGCGACAGGCGGTGCACCAGCAGCACCAACTGGTCCTCCATCGCGGTGTCGCGCCGCTCGATGGACTCGCGCAGCGCAATGCTTTCCAGCTGAACCCTGTTCAGCGTGAGGATGGGCAACTCGTCCCAATGCAGCGGCGCCACGCTGAAGCCACGAAGATCGGTGCGATCTACCAGCCCTTCGGCCGACAAGCGGCTCAGCGCCTCTCGCAGGGGGCTGGCCCCAACCTGGTAGCGGCTGCACATGGCCTCCACCCGCAGCTTGCTGCCCGGCTCGAGTGCGCCGTGGGCGATGTCAGCGCGCAATTGTTCGTAAACCGCACTGGCGCGCGTGGTCGAGGCGACGCCGCGTGAAGAGACTTCGGAGAGCGCAGCTTTTCTTGCCATGCGCAGAATCTTACTCTTTAATCGATTAACTTGATCTGTAGCAGGCGCGGCGACACCGTGAGGATTCGCGGCATCTGGGCCCCGGCATCGACGACCACCCGAGTCCCAACGCCCGGTTCAGCCAGCTGCCGACAATGCGAGCCCTGCGCTGAGGTCACGAAATTCTGTCGCCAATGGTGTTGCCAAGCCCGAAAACGGAAAACGCCTTAGCAGCTTGTGGCCGCTAAGGCGTTGATTTCTTTGGTCGGGGTGGCGGGATTCGAACTCGCGACCCCTTGCACCCCATGCAAGTGCGCTACCAGGCTGCGCTACACCCCGACTGAGCCTTAGATTATACGGTGCTCGAGGCGTCTTCTTGCGACAGCAGCGCGCGAATTGACAGCAACTCGGCGCGCAGTTGTGGACCGTCGAGCACGGCAGCGAAATGGGACGTGCTGGACGCGGGTGACACGGCCACGGTGACGCGGTCGGCGGCGGGGTGCATCAGCAGCATTGCCGCGGCCGATTCGATGATCGAGCCGGGCTCACCGCCATCGTCTTCATCGCCAATGGGCGCCTGGGCGCGCATGCCCAACGCCGCATCGGCCAGCCGGTTGCGCGCGCCGCTGATGGTGAAGCCCTGGTCGTATAGAAGCTCACGGATGCGGCGGATGAGCAGCACTTCATGGTGCTGGTAGTAGCGCCGGTTGCCGCGCCGCTTCATGGGTTTGAGTTGTGTGAACTCCTGTTCCCAGTAGCGCAGCACGTAAGGTTTGACCCCGCACAACTCACTCACCTCACCGATGGTGAAGTAGCGTTTGGCTGGTATGGCGGGTAGCGATTTCTCCATTGAAATCAATGGGATCGGTGATGAAAGCTAGACTCTACTCGAAGTCCCC
The DNA here is from genome assembly GCA_031379155.1 of Rubrivivax sp. Classification (GTDB taxonomy): domain Bacteria; phylum Pseudomonadota; class Gammaproteobacteria; order Burkholderiales; family Burkholderiaceae_C; genus Rubrivivax. The sequence continues at coordinate 1,551 of JANNEX010000205.1, read as the reverse complement.
TTCGGCGGGGGTGTCACCTTGCACGATTGATTTCAGCTTGTGACTGGCGTGGAAGGTGACGACGTTGCGCGCCTTGATGGGGATGGACTCGCCCGTGCGTGGGTTGCGCCCCGGGCGCGGCGCCTTGCGCCGGATGTTGAAGTTGCCGTAGCCCGACAGTTTCACGTCGCGGCCCTCGACGAGCGTGCCGTGCACGATCTCAAAAAACGCCTCGACCATGTCTTTGGACTCGCGTTTGTTCAGGCCTAGGCGGTCAAACAGCAGCTCGGCCAGTTCGGCCTTGGTCAGCGTGGGGGCCTCCAGCGAAGGCAGTGTCAGGCCTTCGGCCGTGGTGTCGTTGGTGGCCATCTTGTGTGTTCCTTATCCCCGCAGGCGTGCGCCGCAAGCCTGCCCTGCCCTGGCCACGGCTTGCGCCACGGCTCCCTCGATGCGATCTTCCGTCAGCGTGGTCTCGAAGTCGAGCAGTTCCAGGCGCAAAGCCAGGCTGCGTTCATCTGCCGCCATGCCCACCACGGCATTGGCCGGCTTGTAGACGTCAAACAAGGTGGCGCTGCGCACCAGGCCGGCTGGGTCGGCGGTGAGCGCGCTGACCACGGCGTCGTGCGCCACATCGTCCTTGACAACCAGCGCCACGTCTCGTTGCACGGTTTGCTGGCGCGACACGGGCTTGAATTCGGGCACAGTGCGCGCCAGAACAGCTTGCAGGTCCAGCTCAAACAGCACCGGTGCTTGCGGCAAGTCATAGGCCTGACGCCATTGCGGATGCAGCTCGCCGACATGACCGATAGGCGCTTCGCCCAGCCACACCGCCGCACAACGGCCCGGGTGCATGGCGGCATGGCTGGCGGCCACAAAACGCGGCACGGCCGGCGCCAGCAGGGCCTGGACATCGCCCTTGGCGTCGAAGAAATCGACGCCCTGTTCTTTGCTGTCCCACTGCGGCTGGCTGGCGCTGCCATAGGCCAGCCCTGCCACGCGGGTGGGCTGATTGACGCCGGCGACACTGAGTTCGCCATCGGCCACACTGGCGTCACGCATGAAGACGCGGCCCAACTCGAACACACGCACGCGTGTGGCCTTGCGCGCCAGGTTGTGGCGCAGCACGCCCACCAGGCTGCCCAGCAGGCTGGAGCGCATCACTGACAGCGGCGCGGCTATGGGGTTGAGTACCTTGATGGGATTGGCGTTGCCGGCCAGCTCATGCTCCCAGCGCTCTTCAACAAAGCCGAAGCTGATAGTCTCCTGGTAGCCCAGGTCGGCCAAGGCGTGGCGTACCGCATGCTGGCTGCGCAGCGCTTCTTTGCGCACACGCGCGGTGATGGGCGCAATGGGCGCGCCGGTGGGCAGTTTGTCGTAGCCGACGACTCGAGCCACTTCTTCGATCAAGTCTTCTTCGATGGCCAGATCGAATCGCCAGCTGGGCGGCGTCACGGTCAAGCTGCCATCGCTTTCGCTGAATTTCAGGCCCAGGCGGCGGAAGACTTCGGCACACTGCGCTTGGCTCACTGGCATGCCCAACACTTTGTTGGCGCGCGCCACACGCAGCGTCAC
>JANNEX010000122.1:0-2452 GCA_031379155.1 Rubrivivax sp. | reverse complement strand
GGCTTCATCTTTGGCGCCTACCTGACAGAGACTTTTCGTGGCGCCATCCTGGCCGTGCCACGTGGCCAGATTGAAGCCGCGCAGGCTTTCGGCATGAGCCCCGCGCAGTGGCTGCGCCGTATCTTGCTGCCGCAAATGGTGCGCCACGCCATTCCCGGCTTTGCCAACAACTGGCTGGTCATGGTCAAGGCCACGGCGCTGGTGTCCATCATCGGGCTGGACGACATGCTGCACCGTGCCAACATGGCTGCTTCAGCCACGCGCGAACCCTTCACGTTTTACCTGCTGATTGCGCTCATCTACCTGGCCATCACCACGGTGTCGATCTGGCTGCTGGGCCGGCTTGAAGAGCGCTTCAGCCTGGGCGTGAAAACGCTGCACTTTTGATGGACTGGGACGTCGTCGCGGGCAGCTTGCCCGACTTTGCGCAGGGCCTCAAGGTCTGCCTGATCTTGCTCGCCATCAGCGTGGGCACCGGCTTTCTATGTTCGCTGCCTTTGGCGGTGGCGCGCATCTCGGCCAAGCGCTGGCTGTCTTGGCCAGTGTGGCTGTTCACCTATGTCTTTCGTGGCACGCCGCTGCTGGTGCAGCTGTTTCTCATCTACTACGGTCTGGCGCAGTTTGAGGCCGTGCGCAAGAGTGTGGCCTGGCCGCTGCTGCGTGAGGCCTGGTTCTGTGCCTGGCTGGCTTTTTCCATCAACACCACGGCCTACACGACCGAGATCATTGCCGGTGCGCTGCGCGCCACGCCGGCGGGCGAGATTGAAGCGGCGCGTGCCTACGGTCTATCAGGCACCAACCTTTACACCCGTATCCTGCTGCCCAGCGCCTTGCGCCGCGCGTTGCCGCAATGCAGCAATGAAGTGGTGGGCATGATGCACGCCACAGCCATTGCCAGCACGGTGACGCTGGTGGACGTGACGCGTGTGGCGCGCGACGTCTATGCCAATCATCTGCTGCCGGCCGAAGCCTTTGGCACGGCGGCCGTCATCTACTTCACGCTCACCTTCAGCCTGGTGGGCGGCTTCAAGCTGCTGGAGCGGCACTTTCTGCGCCATCTGGGCAGCGAACGCAAAACAGCCTAACGTTTCACTTCCATGCACACTCAAACCATAGACCTGGCCGGTGCTTCGCCCGGCCATCGCCACAGCCTGAAGGTCTGTCACTTCGGCAGCGGCCTGCCCGGCCCCAAAGCCATGATCCAGGCTGCTCTGCACGCCGACGAAGTACCTGCCATGCTGGTGGCGCAGCATTTGCGCCGCTTGTTGACTGAACTCGAACAAGCCGAGCAATTGCTGGGCTCGGTGATCCTTGTGCCCTACGCCAACCCACTGGGTTTGTCGCAGCACCTGCTGGGCCAGCACCAGGGCCGCTTCAACCTGCGCGATGGCCTCAACTTCAACCGCCACGTGCCCGACTTGAGCGCGGCGGTGGCGGCAGCGGTGCAGGACCGGCTGGGCGGCGTCCTAGAAGCTAACGCGGCAATGGTGCGTCAAGCACTGCGCGAAGCTGCGGCCGCGCTCAGTTCGCAAGACGCGGTGGCCGACCTCAAGCTGCGCCTGCTGCAACTGGCCGCTGACGCCCACATCGTGCTGGACCTGCACTGCGATTCAGACGCCGTGATGCACCTCTACGCACTCACGCCGCAGGCCGACATGGCGGCTGAGTTGGGCGCACTGCTGGGCGCCCAAGCCGTGCTGTTGGCAACAGAGTCAGGCGACTCGCCTTTTGACGAAGCGTGCAGCCGCCCCTGGCTGCAATTGCAAAGCCTGTTCCCCACCCACCCACTGCCGCTGGGCTGCTTCAGCGCCACGATCGAGCTGCGCGGCGAGGCCGATACGCGCCACGACTGGGCGGCCAAAGACGCGCAAGCCATCGTCGAATTCCTGCGCCGGCACGGCGTGGTCAACGGTGCCGCCGCCGCGCTGCCGAGCGCACTGTGCCAGCCCACGCCCTTGTCGGGCTCAGAGCCTGTGACATCACCCAGCGCTGGTGTGGTGGTTTTTCACCACCAGCCCGGCGACTTTATCCAGGCCGGCAGCGTGGTGGCCGACGTGGTGGACGTGGACAGCGGCGACGTGCTGCCGCTGCATGCGCAGTCATCGGGCCTGCTCTACGCGCGCGTCGGCACACGCTGGGCCACGGCGGGCAAACGCCTGGCCAAGATTGCCGGCAGCTCGCTGGCGCGCACCGGCAAACTGCTGAGCCCCTGATGAGCACCAGCACACCACACTGGCTGTTAGAGGCCGAGCAGATCGTGAAGCGCTTTGGCAGCCACGAAGTGCTGCGCGGCGTCAGCGTGCGCGCGCGCCAGGGCGACGTGATTTCGATGATATGCCGAAGTCACCGATTGCCCAAATGCGCGTGTGCGCTGTGGGCGATGGAATAATCTGGGAGTTGAAACGGTACGATGTGTCGCCTTCGATAAAATAATTCCCGTTCTCAATGGTGT
>JANNEX010000111.1:0-2140 GCA_031379155.1 Rubrivivax sp. | reverse complement strand
GCCTGCAAGTCGACACCGAACTGCTGCGCTTCATCGACGATGAAGTGCTGCCCAGCTCCGGCATCAGCGCCGACACTTTCTGGGCCGGCTTTGACGCCATCGTGCGCGACCTGGCGCCGCGCAACGCCGCGCTGCTGGCTGAGCGTGACCGCTTGCAGGTCGAGCTTGACCAGTGGCACCGCGCCCACCCTGGGCCCATCACCGACATGGCTGCCTACCGCAGCTTCTTGCAGCGCATCGGCTACTTGCAAACACCACCGGCCCACGTCAGCGCCACGACACAAAACGTCGACGCAGAACTGGCCCTGCAAGCCGGCCCGCAACTGGTGGTACCCGTGCTGAATGCGCGTTATGCCCTGAACGCCGCCAACGCACGCTGGGGCAGTTTGTACGACGCGCTGTACGGAACAGACGTGATCGCGCAAGACGGTGGCGCCCATCGCGCCGGCGCCTACAACCCCGTGCGCGGCGCGCGTGTGGTGGCTTTTGCGCGCCGCTTTCTCGACCAGGCTGTGCCGCTGGCTGAAGGCAGCCACGCCGACAGCCACAACTACCGCATCGACGAAGGCCAGCTGTGGATCACTCTGGCTAACGGCCATGTGGTGGGGCTGCAAGACGCGGCCGCGCTGGTCGGCTTTCAGGGCGACGCGGCGTCGCCGCAATCGGTGCTGCTCAGGCACCACGGCCTGCACATCGACATCCGCATCGACCGCACCGCCGCCATCGGCAAGGCCGACACGGCGGGTGTGAGTGACGTGGTGCTGGAAGCCGCGCTGTCCACCATCCTCGACCTGGAAGATTCGGTCGCTGCCGTGGACGCTGCCGACAAGATCGTGGGCTACCGCAACTGGCTGGGCATCCTGAAAGGCACGCTGACTGAAAGCGTCACCAAGGGCGGCAAGACCTTCGAGCGCGGCCTCAACCCCGACCGCCGCTACCACTCACCCAAGGGCGGCGCCGACGTGCTGCTGCACGGCCGCAGCCTGATGTTCTTGCGCAATGTCGGCCACCTGATGTGCAACCCGGCCATCTTGTGGAGCGAAGGCAAAGAAATTCCCGAAGGCATCCTCGACGCCGTGGTCACCACCACCATCGCGCTGCATGACTTGCAGCGCCACGGCGCGCAGGGCACCCGCAACAGCCGCGCCGGCAGCGTCTACATCGTCAAGCCCAAGATGCACGGCCCGGCCGAAGTGGCTTTTGCCGCTGAACTGTTTGGCCGTGTGGAGCAAGTGCTGGGCTTGCCAGACAGCACGGTGAAGCTGGGCATCATGGACGAAGAGCGGCGCACCAGCGTCAACCTCAAGGCCTGCATTGCCGCCGCCGCCAGCCGCGTGGCATTCATCAACACCGGCTTTTTGGACCGCACCGGCGACGAGATGCACAGCGCCATGCACGCCGGCCCCATGCGGCGCAAGGGCGACATGAAAAGCAGCGAATGGATTGCTGCCTACGAAAAAAGCAACGTGCTGGTGGGCCTGCAATGCGGCTTGCGTGGCAAGGCGCAAATCGGCAAAGGCATGTGGGCCATGCCCGACCTGATGGCGGCCATGCTGGAACAAAAAATCGGCCACCCCAAAGCCGGCGCCAACACCGCCTGGGTGCCCAGCCCCACCGCCGCCACGCTGCACGCGCTGCACTACCACCAGGTGGATGTGGCGGCGGTGCAAGTCGAGCTGGAAAAGTCCGACATCGAAGGCCAGCGCGATGCGCTCTTGAACGGCCTGCTCACCGTGCCCGTGGTGAGTGAGGTCAAGTGGACTGCGCAAGAGCGCCAGCAAGAAGTCGACAACAACGTGCAAGGCATCCTGGGCTATGTCGTGCGCTGGGTTGACCAAGGTGTGGGTTGCAGCAAAGTGCCCGACATCCACAACGTGGGCCTGATGGAAGACCGCGCCACGCTGCGCATCAGCAGCCAGCACATTGCCAACTGGTTGTTGCACGGCGTGGTCACGCCAGAGATGGTGCACGCATCCTTCAAGCGCATGGCGGCGGTGGTGGATGGGCAAAACGCGGGTGACGCGCTGTACCAGCCGATGGCGGGGCACTGGGACAGCAGCATGGCCTATCAAGCGGCGCTGGATTTGGTGTTCAAGGGGCTTGAGCAGCCCAGTGGGTATACCGAGCCGCTGTTGCATGC
>JANNEX010000097.1:0-15581 GCA_031379155.1 Rubrivivax sp. | reverse complement strand
TGCGCCGCTGCCCCCTCAAGGGGGTTGAGCCCGGACTCAAAAGGTCCGGTGGACCTTTTGTGCCTGGCGAAAAGCCGGTCGCTTGCGAGCGGCGCGGCCTGCAAGGCAACCCAGCGGACCGGCAAAGCCGGCTCCGCGGCTTGCACTTGATGCGGAGCTGAAACTTTGGCTTCCATCACGCAGTTCAGAACCGCCGCAACCCCAGCCGGGGTGGCGGCCTCTGCGCCTTCGCTGGGCTCTCACGACGCGCTGGTCCTGACCAGCGTGACTCGAGCCTTCGGCGCGCTGCGTGCGGTGGACGATGTGTCGCTGGCCGTGGCGGCGGGCCAGAAGTACGCGGTGCTGGGCAGCAACGGCGCGGGCAAGACGACGCTGTTCAACACCATCACCGGCGACTTCCCGCCCACCGCAGGGCGCATCCAGTTTTTTGGCGAAGACATCACTTTGCTGGCGCCGCATGAACGCATACGCAAAGGGCTGCGGCGCACCTATCAATCGTCGCTGCTGTTCCGTGAACTGACGGTGCGCGACAACCTTTTCCTGGCCGTGCGCGGCGTGGCCAGTGGGCGCTACAGCTTCAAACGCGCGTTAGCGTCGCATGCGTCCAGTGTGGCCACGCAAGAGTTGCTGGAACGTGCGCGCCTGACGCACATTGCCGATGAGTTCGTGGCCAACCTGGCGCATGGCCAACAGCGCCAATTGGAAATTGGCATGGCGCTGGCTGGCGCGCCGCGCCTGATCTTGTTTGATGAACCCGCTGCGGGCCTGTCACCGGCCGAGCGCCGAGAACTCGTGGCCTTGCTGCGTTCTTTGCCCGCGCACATGAGCTATGTGCTGATTGAACACGACCTGGACATTGCCCTGCGCGTGGTTGAAAAAGTCACCGTCATGCACAACGGCCGCGTGCTCAAAACCGGCACGCCCGAGCAGATTGAAAACGACGCCGAGGTGCAGGCCATCTACATGGGCAGCAAACACTGATGGCCTGGGGTCACAAGCCGCAGGGCAGCAAAGACAAAGCTGCCGCCAAAACCCCGGCCCTGGCCGTCGAAGGGCTGGACGTTTACTACGGCCGTGCCCACGCCTTGCAAAGCGTCAGCCTGCGAATTGAAGACGGCGTGCTGGGCATCGTGGGCCGCAACGGCATGGGCAAGACCACGCTGTGCAATGCCATCACGGGCCTGGTGCCGTGCACGGGCAGCGTGCGCGTGTTTGGCGAAGAAATCGTCGGCAAGAGCGCGCACCACATCACACGTCTGGGCGTGGCCTATGTGCCGCAGGGCCGGCGTGTCTGGCCCAGCCTGACGGTGGACGAAACGCTGCGCCTGGTGGCGCCCAAACGGCGCGACGTGGAGCGTGTCTATGCCATGTTCCCGCGCTTGGCCGAACGCAAAGGCCACGGCGGCGCGCAGCTTTCGGGCGGTGAACAACAGATGCTGGCCATAGGCCGCGCGCTGCTCTTGCAGCCGCGCTTGCTGGTCATGGACGAGCCCACCGAAGGCCTGGCCCCAGTCATCGTGCAGCAGGTCGAAGAAGCGCTGCGCCAGTTGGCCGGCGACGGCGAGATCACCGTGCTGCTGATCGAGCAAAACCTGGGCGTCGCGCTGGACGTGGCCGACCGCATCGCCGTCATGGTCAACGGCCGCATCGCGCAAGAATTGCCGGCCGCACAACTGGCGGCAGACCGTGAATTGCAAGAACGGCTGCTGGGCGTGCGCTCTGCCGCCGATGGGCGTGAAGCCGACGCCGACGCCGACGCCCCTGCGCCAGCCCCCGCCGCGGCGACGCAGGCCCAGGTCTACACCGTGCAACGCGCCCACGGTGGCGGCGCACCCACGCTGGACGACTTGGCGCCGCGCACGGTGCGCGGCTTCAACCGCTGGACCACGGGCAGCGGCGCGGTGGCCGACCTGCCACGCAGCGCCCCCGCCGAAGCCTCCAAGCCCGCCGCTGTCTCGGCTACCGTGCTGGAATTCCCGGTCGCTGCCAGCAGCGTGCGCGCGGCCTATGTGGTGGGCACCTTCGACACCAAAGCGCGCGAGCTGTTTTTCCTGCGCCAATGCCTGGAACGCCTGGGTCTGCGTGTCGTCACGGTAGATTTGGCCACCAGCGGCCGGCCGTCACCGGCCCTCGTGCACCCGCGCGAAGTGGCGCGCCACCACCCCGGTGGTGAAACGGCGGTGTTCAGCGGCGACCGTGGCAGCGCCGTCGCAGCCATGGCCGCTGCATTCGAGCGTTATGTCGCCACCCGGCGTGACCTGGGCGGCATCATCAGCGCAGGTGGTTCTGGCGGCACCGCGTTGGCCACGCCGGGCATGCGTGTCTTGCCCGTGGGCGTGCCCAAGATGATGGTCAGCACCATGGCCAGTGGCGACACGCGGCCCTATGTCGGCCCCAGCGACATCTGCATGATGTACTCGGTCACCGACGTGCAAGGCATCAACCGCATCAGCGAAAAAGTGCTGGCCAACGCGGCGCACGCATTGGCCGGCATGCTGATGCACCCGCCCGCTGAAAGCTCCATCAGCAAACCCGCGCTGGGCTTGACCATGTTTGGCGTCACCACGCCTTGTGTGCAGGCGGTGACCAAACTGCTCGAAGCCGACCACGACTGCCTCGTGTTCCACGCCACCGGCACCGGCGGCCAGAGCATGGAAAAGCTGGCCGCGTCGAATTTGCTGGCCGGTGTGATTGACGTGTCGACCACTGAAGTGGCCGACGAAGTGGTGGGCGGTGTGCTCTCGGCCGGACCCGCACGCATGGATGTGTTTGCGCAAATCGCGCTGCCCTACGTGGGCTCTTGTGGTGCCTTAGACATGGTGAACTTTGGCGCCTGGGACACCGTGCCCGAGCGCTTCAAAACGCGGCGCCTGTACAAACACAACCCCAGCGTGACGCTGATGCGCACCACGGCCGATGAATGCCGTGCCATCGGTGAATTCATCGCCAACAAGCTCAACGCCATGACCGGCCCGGTGCGCTTTTTGATTCCCGAAGGCGGCGTCTCGGCCATCGACAAACCCGGTCAGCCCTTCCACGACCCTGAAGCCGACCGGGTGTTGTTTGCGACGATAGAAGCCCACTTCCGCCCCGCTGCCAATCGCCGCTTGCAACGCCTGCCGCTGCACATCAACGACGAAGCCTTTGCCGCTGCCCTGGTGGCGGCCTGGCGCGAAATTTCCTTGCCCGCCACAGCCCAACGCCACCATGCCCCGCATCGCTAGAACCACGCTGCTCGAACGCTTCCGCGCCAAGATCGCCAACGGCCAGCCGCTGATTGGTGGCGGCGCCGGCACGGGCCTGTCGGCCAAGTGCGAAGAAGCCGGTGGCATCGACCTCATCGTCATCTACAACTCGGGCCGCTACCGCATGGCCGGGCGCGGCTCGCTGGCCGGTTTGCTGGCCTACGGCAACGCCAACGAAATCGTCTGTGAGATGGCCAGCGAAGTGCTGCCCGTGGTCAAGCACACGCCGGTGCTGGCAGGCGTGAACGGCACCGACCCTTTCATGATCCAGGACCAGTTCTTGCGCCGCCTGATTGACCTGGGTTTTTCTGGTGTGCAGAACTTTCCAACGGTCGGTCTGATCGACGGCAACTTCCGCGCCAACCTGGAAGAAACCGGCATGGGCTATGCGCTGGAAGTGGACATGATCCGCGCCGCCCATGCGGCGGGCCTGCTGACCACGCCCTATGTATTCAACGAAGCCAATGCGCGTGAGATGACGGCAGCCGGCGCTGACATCGTGGTCTGCCACCTGGGCTTGACCACGGGCGGCGCCATCGGTGCAGAAACTGCGATGAAGCTGGCCGACTGCGTGGTGCCCATCAAGGCCTGGGCAGCAGCCGCACGAGCGGTGCGCAGCGACGTCATCGTGCTGTGCCACGGCGGCCCCATCGCCACGCCGGCCGACGCGCAATACATCTTGCAGCAGTGCCCCGAATGTGACGGTTTTTACGGCGCCAGTTCGATGGAGCGGCTGCCGACGGAAGTGGCGCTGACCGAGACGACCCGCCGCTTCACCCAGATCAAGCGTTAGGCAAAACAGTGCAGCGCGCAGTGGCCTTGCAGACATCGCAGACATTGGAGACAGACCATGACCGGCTCTGAATTTGGCAGCTTCATTCTGGGCCTCATCGTGGTGGCCATCGTCATGGCCATTGCGGTGTGGCTGCTGCACTGGCTCTATTTGAGAAGCTCCAAAGAACGCGCCTTTGTGCGCACCGGCCTGGGCGGCCAAAAGGTGGTGCTGGATGGCGGCGCCTTTGTGCTGCCCATCGTGCACGACGTGATTCCGGTGAACATGAACACGCTCAGACTGGAGGTTAGTCGGGGCCGCGACAAAGCGCTCATCACCAAAGACCGCATGCGCGTGGACGTGATTGCCGAGTTCTACGTGCGCGTGGCTGCCCAGCCCGTGGCCGTAGCGGCCGCAGCGCAGACCCTGGGTTTGCGCACCATGGAGCCCGAGCAGCTCAAAGAATTGGTCGAAGGCAAGTTCGTTGACGCGCTGCGCACCGCGGCGGCCGAGATGACGATGGAAGAGCTGCACGAAAAGCGCGGCGTCTACGTCAAGCGGGTGCGCGAAGCGGTGGCCGAAGACTTGACCAAAAACGGCCTCGAGCTGGAAGCCGCGTCTTTGACCCAACTCGACCAGACTGGCATGGAGTTTTTCAACCCCAGCAACGCCTTTGACGCCGAGGGTTTGACGCGCCTGACCGAGCAAATAGAACACCGCAAGAAGCAGCGCAACGATGTTGAGCAAGACACGCTGATTGCCATTCGCAACAAAAACCTGGAAGCCGAAAAACTCAGCCTGGGCATTGAGCGCGAGAGCGAATTTGCGCGCCTGACGCAGCAGCGTGAAGTGGAGATTGCGCGCGCGCGCCAGCGCTCTGACGTGGCCACCGAACGCGCCCAGCGCGAACAAGAAGCCGAAGGCGCACAGATTGCGGCCAAGCAGGGCATTGAGGCTGCGCGCATTCGCTCTGAGCAGAGCATCGAACAAGAGCGCATCGCCAAAGAGCGCGCCATCCAGTCTGATGAGATTGCGCGCCGCCAGTCACTAGAGTTGGCCGAGCAGCAACGCGCCATTGCCGTGGCGCGTGAAAGCGAAGCACAAAGCGTGGCGCAAGCGGCGGCTGATGTGGCGCGTGCCACGGCGGTCACCGCCGAGGAGCGTGTCTTCACGGCGCGCGAAGTCGAAACCGCCGAGCGCAAGAAGGCCATCGACCTGATTTCTGCGTCGCAGCAGGCCGAACACGAAGCGCTGCGTGTCACCTCTACGGCGCAGGCTGAAAAGGCGGCCAGTGCAGACCGCGGCGCAGCGCTGCGTGCGCAAGCCGAAGCCGAGGCCGACGCCGACAAGATCAAGTCGCTGGCCATGAAGCTGCGCGCGCAGATTGAAGCCGAAGCCTTGCAGCTGATGAACCAGGCGCACAACATGCTCAGCCCCGAAGCGCGCACCTCGGCGCTGCGCATGCGGCTGGTGGAAAAGGCCGAGGCCATCATCCGCGAATCCGTCAAGCCCATGGAGCGCATCGAGGGCATCAAGATCTTGCATGTGGATGGGCTGGGCGGTGGTGGCTACAGCGGCAGCGGCGACGGCGGTGGCGGCAGCCACAACTTTGCCGACGGCGTGGTGAACTCAGCGCTGCGCTTCCGTGCCCAAGCGCCGCTGGTGGACCAGTTGCTGCGTGAGATCGGCATTGAAGGTGGCGACATCCAGCGCCTGGTGGGCGCAGCCAGTGGCGCCACGGCTGCGCTGCCGCCGGCCACTCCCAAAGCGGCACCGGCCAAGGAATAAGCCGTGATCCGCGTCTACGTCTCCACCGTCATTGACGCCAGCGCCGACAGCGTGTGGTCGCGCATCCGCGATTTCAATGCGCTGCCGCAGTGGCACCCGGCTATCGCCGACAGCCGCATTGAAAACGGCGAAGCGGCTGACCGCGTGGGCTGCATCCGCCACTTCCACACACGCGACGGCGGCATGATCCGCGAGCGCTTGCTGGGCTTGAGCGACTACGACTTCAGCTGCGTCTACGAAATCTTGGAAAGCCCCATGGGCGTGGCCAACTACGTCGCGACCCTGAAGCTGACGCCCGTCACCGACGGCAACCGCAGCTTTGCCGAATGGAGCGCCGAGTTTGATTGCGCCGAGGGGCGCGAAGCCGAGTTGACGCGCACGATAGGCGACGGTGTTTTCCAAGGCGGGCTGGATGCGCTCAAACGCCACTTTGGCCGGCGCTGACTCTTGCTGAGCGTGCTGCAAAAGGTCACCCGCTCCACCATCATCGACGCGCCGCTGGCGCGCGTCTGGGCCGTCATCCGCGACTTCAACAGCCATGACCAGTGGCATGCCGTGGTGGGCAGCAGCCGCATCGAAGGCAGCGACAAAAGCGACCAGGTAGGCTGCGTGCGCAGCTTCACGCTGAAAGACGGCAACCGCATCCGTGAACAGCTATTGGCGCTGGACGAACGCGAACACAAAAGCACCTACTGCATCGTTGAGACTACCGTGCCTTTGCAGCGTTATGTGGCCAGCATCACGCTCAAACCCGTGACCGACGGGCAGCGCACGTTCTGGCTGTGGGAATCCAGCTTCGAGACACCGCCAGGCATGGAGCGTGAACTGCGCGACCTGGTGGCGCAGGGCGTCTACGAGGCCGGCTTTGAGAACCTGCGCCGGCACTTGCAGACAGGGGCGGATTTGCGCAGCAGCCCCAGTGCGCTTGCCATGCCGCGCGCGCTGCCATTGCCCACCCGCCGCGTGGTGGTGGCGCAGTACGGTGGCGCCGATCAACTGCATGCGTTGGACGATGAGGCGGCAGCGCCGGGACCGGGCGAAGTGCGGCTGCGCCAGCGCGCGATTGGCGTGAACTACCTCGACATCTATTTGCGCCGCGGTTTCATTCCGCCCATGCTCGCACCCGGCGGCACACCCGGCATGGAAGCGGCCGGCAGCGTCATTGACGTGGGCGAGGGTGTGCACGGCTTCATGCCCGGCGACCGTGTGGCCTACATGGGCGCACAGCCAGGCGCTTATTGCAGCTTGCGCAGCGTGCCTGCGGCCTGGCTGGTGCGCTTGCCTGCGGCGGTGGAAGACAGCACGGCGGCGGCGCTGCTGCTCAAGGGCATCACCGCCGACTACCTGCTGCGCGATCTGGGCCATGTGCGCGCCGGAACGCGCTTGCTGGTGCATGCCGCTGCCGGCGGCGTGGGCCTGCTGCTGTGCGCCTGGGCACGCCGTCTGGGCGCGCGTGTGGTGGGCACGGTGTCGAGTGAGGCCAAGGCGCGGCTGGCGCGTGAGCACGGCTGTGAACAGGTCATCTTGACGGCCGACTACCGCTTTGCAGCCGCCGTGCGCCAGCACTTTGGCGGCGCCGCGCATGACGGCGCCGATGTCATCGTCGACGGCCTGGGCCAGGCCGCGCGCGAAGAAAATTTCGACGCCCTGGCGCGCTGCGGCCACTGGATCAGCCTGGGCCAGGCCAGCGGCACGCTAGAGCCGCTGTCGGTGGACTGGCTGGTGCACAAATCGGCGACGTTTTCGCGCCCCGTCGCTTTTGACTACGTGGCCACACCGGCGCTGCTGCAAGAGCGTGCGCAGCGTGTGTGGGACGCGCTGGCCAGCGGCGCGGTGAAGCTGCCGCCGATAGAGCGATGGTCGCTGGACGCGGCGGCGCAGGCACATGAAAGGCTGGAGTCGCGTCAGTCCATGGGTGCCTTGATCTTGCAGGCCTAACATCGCTGGCAAGGAGCACCCACCATGATCCACGGCATGAACCACTTCACCATCACGGCCGAGAACCGGGATGCCACGCTGGGCTTTTATTGCGGCCTGCTGGGCCTGCAAGAAGGCCACCGGCCCGACCTGGGCTTCCCCGGCGCGTGGCTCTACGCCTCAGGCAGCCCACAAGCCGTGTTGCACATCTATTGGGACCGGCCCATGCCCACCGGCCGCACGGGTGTCATCGACCACATGGCCTTCACGGCCAGTGGCTTGAAGGCCGTGAAAGCGCGCTTTGACGCAGCCGCCGTGAAGTACGACTTGCGCCAGCAAAGCGGCTCGCGCACCTGGCAACTTTTCAGTTTTGATCCCAATGGCGCCAAGGTGGAATTGGACTTCGACGCGGCTGAAACTTTGTGAAGGCGCTGGACGCCGCCACGCTGTGGCAACTGGGCCGCGTCAGTGGTGTGGCATTGGCTGGCGACGGCACGCGCGCGCTGTGTTCGCTGACCACCTATGACCTGGCCAACAACAGCGGCAGCAGCGCGCTGTGGCTGCTGTCCACGCAGGGTGGCGCAGCACGGCGGCTGACGCACTGCGGCAGCAAAGACGGGCAGGGCGCGTGGTCACCGCAAAGCGACCGCATCGCCTTTGTGGCGCAGCGTGAACAAGAGGGCAGCAAGGACAGCAGCCCGCAGCTTTACGTGATGGCCGTTGACGGGGGCGAAGCCAAGCGTGTCAGCCACTTCGCACCCGGCATCGAATCCTTCAAGTGGATGCCCAACGGCAAAGGCATCGTCTTCGCGGCCTGGGTTTGGCCTGAGCTGAAGGGTGCAGCGGCGCAGAACAAACAGCACAAGCTGTTTGGTGAACGCAAGGAAAGCGGCTACGCCACCAGCGAAGGTTTTTATCGCGAGTGGGACCGCAACCTGCCGCAAGGCCGTGTCTTGCACCTGCTGCTGCTGGACTTGGCCAGCGGGCGCATCACCGACCTTTTTGAGGGCACGGCTTTTGAGCTGCCGCGCACGGCCGATGACAGCACCGTTTACGACGTGCACCCCAGCGGCCAGCGTTTGGCCTTTGTGCAAGACCCGGCGGCCACGCCGCTGGTGGGCAACCGGTGCGCCATCACTGAACTGCAACTGCGCGGCCGGCGCTTCACGCCTTTGCTGGACGACAAGGCCTGGGACTTTGCAGCGCCGCGCTACAGAGCCGATGGGCAGCAACTGGCGGCCACCGCAGCCAACGTTGGCAAGGCGCACACCGCATTTCAACAACCGGCGGTGCTGGATGTGCGCACGGGCCACTGGCGTGCGCTGGGCCAGCGCTGGGACTTTGCCGTGGCCTCGGCACTGCGCTGGTCTGCCGACGCCAGTGCATTGCTCTTCACCGCCGAAGAGCGTGGCTGCTGCCACCTGTGGCGCCTTGACTTGGCCTCTGGCGCGTTTGAGGTTGTGCACCGGGGCGGCACGGTGTTGGGCTTTGACCTGAGTTCAGACATAACTCCGGAAGTGATAGCAGTGGCGGTGGACTCGGCCACCCACCCCGCGCAAGTGATGGCCATGCACGATGGCCAAGCGCCGCGCCGCATCGAAAGCTTCAACGACGAAGTGCTGGGCAAAGTCACGCTGGGCCAGGCCCAAGAAATCAGCATCAAAGGCGCGCTAGGTGAAGACGTGCAGATGTGGCTGACCTTCCCGGCCGGCTTCAAGCCCAAGAAAAAACACGCTGTCACCCACGTCATCCACGGTGGGCCTTTTGCAGCGTCGGGCGACAGCTTCAGCTACCGCTGGAACCCGCATGTCTTTGCTGCGGCTGGCCACGTCATTGCGCAAGTCAACTACCACGGCTCCAGCGGCTTTGGCTGGGCCTTCGCGCACAGCCTCATCGGCCGCCAAGGTGAGCTGGAACTGCAAGACATCGAAGCCGCCACCGACTGGCTGCTGCAACAACCCTGGGCCGACGCCAAGCGTGTCTACGCCACCGGCGGCAGCTACGGCGGCTTCTTGGTGGCCTGGATGAACGGCCACGTCAAACATGGCCGCTACCAGTCCTACATTTGCCACGCGGGTGTCTTTGACCGCGTCGCCACCTTCAGCGCCGACAGCTATCCAGATCGGCCCAAAGACCTGGCCGCGCTGTACTGGAAGGACATGCCGCGTGTGCTGGCGCAAAGCCCTCACGCGTTTGCGGCGCACATGCACACGCCCACCCTGGTCATCCATGGTGCCAAAGATTACCGCGTGCCCGACTGCAATGGCCTGGCCTACTACAACACGCTCAAAGCGCGCGGTGTGGACGCGCGCCTGCTGTGGTTTGCCGATGAAAACCACTGGGTGCTGAAGCCACAAAACTCCTTGCAGTGGTACCGCGAATTTGCGGATTGGTTGGCGCGGCCCAGCAAACCGCCAAGCAAGCGCAAGGCTTGACTGCATGCCGCTGCCGCAGCGCCAATATCAAGCCGCCATCATTGACCTGGACGGCACCCTGGTTGACACCGTGGGTGACTTTGAAGTCGCGCTGTCGCGCACGTTGGCCGACCTGGGCTGGCCGGCTGTGAGCCGCGCCTTTATTGAACGCACGGTGGGCAAAGGCTCAGAGCATCTGCTGCAAAGCACGCTGGCTGAAGTGGGCGCGCCGGCCGCGCTGCAAGGCCAGGCCTGGACGCTCTATCAGCAGCACTACCTGGCCATCAACGGCCAGCATGCGCCGCTGTATCCCGGCGTCATTGAAGGGCTGACCGCACTGCGCAAAGCCGGTCTGCGCCTGGCCTGCCTGACCAACAAACCCACGACCTTTGCGCTGCCCTTGCTGGCGCAAAAGGGCCTGGACAGTTTCTTCGACCACTGCTTCGGCGGGGACGCCTTTGCGCGCAAAAAACCCGACCCGCTGCCCCTGCTGCAAACTTGCAAGGCCTTGCGCAGCAAGCCCGGCCTAACGCTGATGGTAGGTGACAGCAGCAACGACGCGGCAGCCGCCCGCGCGGCGGGCTGCCCGGTGGTGCTGGTGAGCTACGGCTACAACCACGGCGAGCCGGTAGCCACAGTGGATGCCGACGCGGTGGTCGACCGCCTCGACCACATCAGCGCCATGCTGCGCTGGTGACGGCTGACCAGCGCTGTCTACGGCGTCAATTTCGGCGTCAATTTCGGCGCTAACTGCGGCGCTAACTACTGCTGCCCCGGCGAGCCACCCACGTTGCTGTGGGCACGGCCCAGCAGTGCGGCCTTCAGCGCATCGTCAGCCGGCTTGTTGCCCAGCCAGATGCGCAGCAGCGCGCTGAAGAACTCCGGCTCTTTCACCGGCTCACCTTGCGCCTTGCCGTTGATCAGCACGCTGGTGCCCACGCCCGGCACCCAGTCGATAGAAAAGTTGTCGCCGGCCAGCAGCTTTTTCTTGGCCGAGAAGATGTCGGCCATGCGCAGCGTGCCGGCAATGGATTTGCTGAACTCTTCGCGCGCAGCGTTGTCTTGCATGCCGCGGGTGAACAAGCGGCCCAACTCGTTGGCGTCGATGTCGCGCAGCATCACCACCTGCATGCGCTTGGGGCCTGGCGCGGCCAGCACCGCTTCGGGCGTGCTGGCCTTGGCGCTCAGGTACAAACCTGCGGTGTAGACCTTGATGAAAAACTTGGTGCGAATGCCGGCGCCGTTGAGCAGCAAGCTCTGGCCGCCGACAGGCATGCTGGGCGCGTACTTCACGCCGGCCAGGTCCACGGTCTGTGCCTGGGCTGCCAGGGGCCACACAAAGCCTAAGGTCAGGGTGGGCAGGGCGGCAAGGATCAAGGTGCGGCGTTTCATAAGGGTGGCCCGAAGGCACAAGAGTACAGGCCGAAAGTCTGGCAGACCTGGGCCGTCTTGGGTAGGGCGCGCTGCTAAACTGAGGCCGTGAATCTCGCATCCTTACTGCATTTCGACGCCCGCCGGCCCGGTCTACGTGACCTGGGAGCCTGGCCCTGGCGGCGCTCACAGCGCTGAGTCTGGCCTGCAGCTTTGTGGCTGTGGTAACCACCCGCCCGGGCCCGGCTCGGGCCTCTGTGTGAATAGGTGCAAGACGTGATCACTGAACTCGAATTCCAGAGCCTGGCCAGCCAAGGCTACAACCGCATTCCGCTTATTGCCGAGGCTTTTGCCGACCTGGAAACACCGCTGTCGCTGTACCTCAAGCTGGCCGGTGGCGCCAAGCACAGCTTCTTGCTGGAAAGCGTGGTCGGCGGTGAAAGGTTTGGGCGCTATTCCTTCATCGGCCTGCCGGCCAAGACACTGTTGCGCGCCAGCGGCTTCAAGACCGAGGTGGTGACTGAGGGCCATGTCGTCGAGTCCTTCGATGGCAACCCGCTGGACTTCATTGCCGACTACCAAAAGCGCTTCAAGGTGGCACTGCGCCCCGGCCTGCCGCGCTTTTGCGGCGGCCTGGCGGGTTACTTCGGCTACGACGCGGTGCGCTACATCGAACCCAAGCTGGCGCAGACCTGGAAAGGCGGCGGCATCAACACGCCCGACATCCTGCTGCTGCAATGTGAAGAGCTGGCCGTCATAGACAACCTCTCAGGCCGTCTCTATCTCATCGTCTATGCCGACCCTTCGCGCCCCGAGGCCTACTTCAACGGCAAGAAGCGCTTGAGTGAGCTGGCCGACAAGCTGCGCTACAGCGTCACCGCGCCGGCCGTCAAGCGCGGGCCTTCGTACGCGGTAGAGCGTGAATTCGACAAGGCCGACTACCTGGCGGCGGTGCTCAAAAGCAAGGAATACATCGCTGCGGGCGACATGATGCAGGTGCAGATTGGCCAGCGGCTGAAAAAGCGATTCACGGAAAGCCCGCTCAGCCTGTACCGCGCGCTGCGTTCATTGAACCCGTCGCCCTACATGTACTTCTACGACATGGGCGACTTCCAGATCGTGGGCGCCAGCCCCGAGATTTTGGTGCGCCAAGAACACACGCCCGAAGGCGCCAAGGTGACCATCCGCCCGCTGGCTGGCACACGCCCGCGCGGCGCCACGCCAGAGCTGGACAAGGCGCTGGAGCAAGAACTGTCGGCCGACCCCAAAGAGCGCGCCGAACACCTCATGCTCATCGACCTGGCGCGCAACGACATTGGCCGCATTGCGCAGACCGGCAGCGTGAAAGTGACGGACGCTTTTGTCATCGAGCGCTACTCACACGTCATGCACATCGTCAGCAATGTTGAAGGCCTGCTCAAGCCCGGCATCAGCAACCTGGACGTGCTGCGCGCCACCTTCCCTGCAGGCACGCTGACCGGTGCGCCCAAGATTCGCGCCATGGAACTCATTGACGAGTTAGAGCCCGTCAAACGTGGTATCTACGGCGGCGCTTGCGGCTACCTGAGTTTTGCCGGCGACATGGACGTGGCCATTGCCATACGCACTGGCATCATCAAGGACAACACGCTTTACGTGCAGGCTGCAGCAGGTGTGGTGGCGGATTCGGTGCCCGAGATGGAATGGCGCGAGACCGAGCACAAGGCGCGCGCGCTGATTCGTGCGGCCGAGCTGGTGGAGGAGGGCTTCTGAGGCCGAGGCCAGCCGCGCACTAACTCGTGTGTTAGCGCGTGCGCATGTAGGCTGCAAACAAGCCCGCATGCAGCGCTTGCAGTTGTTTGCGGTGCGACACGATGTCGGCATGGCGCCCCTGGCGTTCCAGGCGCAGCAGTGACTGCACCATCCTGAAGGCACGGGGCGGCGCGGCTTCGCTGTCGGTCAGGGCCTGCTCCAGTGGCGCCCCCAGCAAGGGCTGTTCAACCAGCAGCCAGGCTGGCCACCAGGCCCAGTGGCCGCCGTCATCGCTCAACTCATCAAAAACGTCTTCAAAGGCCCGGGCCAGTTTGTGCATGCGTGTGTCGGGCAACAGCGGCAGCAACAGCGGCACCCGTGGCGGCGCCAGCCAGGCCAATTCAGCCAGCAGCGGCCATGCGGCATCAGGGCCAGCCTGACGCCAGGTGGCTTGCGCCATCCAGGCCAGTGGTTGCGGCTTGCGCCGCCACGACTCAATGCCCTGCGCCGCCTGTGCGGCTTGAGCCCAGTCGCCGCTTTGCAGCCACAGTGCGGCGGCGTGGCCTTGTGCGGTGCTGGGCTCAAAGGGCAGGGCGCGGGCGCGCTGGGCCAAGGCGCGCCAGCTCTGCGCAAGCCACGCGGCTGCAGCCACAGCACCCAGCAGACTGTGTGCGGCGGGGCGCTGTCTTTGTTCGATGGTTTCGCGGGCTGACAGTGCTGCCGCCAGGCCCGGCAGTGGCGCGTCTGCGGCGCTCGCCTGGTCCTGCATGGCCTCTATCAAGACCGCTGCGGGGCCCAGGTGGCGGTCGTCTGCAAATTCATGTGCCAGATCAGCAGCCGCCGCCTGCGCGGCGCCGATGTCGCGCTGCGCCACGGCGTCGGCCAGGGCGTTGACCAGCACGCGGTCACGGCTGTCGGCGAAGATGTCGAGCTGCTGCATGGTGGTTGTCAACTCTACATTCCCGGCATCACAAGCCAACGCTCGGCGGCGGCCAAAATGCAGGCTCGCCAGCAAAGAAGCGCTCAGTCCATGCCATCCAAGATCGGTCGCAACGAGCCTTGCCACTGCGGCAGTGGCAAGAAATACAAACACTGCCATGGCAAGCCCGAAGCCGAGTCAGCGCCACCGCCAGACTCGCACGAAGGCGCCGTGCAGCGCGCCATGGCCTGGCTGGGCCAGCACCACCGCAAGGGCTTTGCGATGGGGCTGCATGAAGCCCTAGCCAGCGCCGCACTGGCTTGTTTTGACGGTGACGAAGTGGCCAGCGAAAGGGCGCTGGCCGGGTTGGATGAAGAGACCTGGGAGCTGTTGCAACTCAACCTAACCGAGTGGATGTTGGCCCAGGGCCAGATCAAGGTCAAAGGCCAGAGCGTGTCAGTGCCAGACCTGGTGCTGGGGCCCACAGGGCCTCTGATGACCGTGGGCCAGCGTGCCTGGCTGGCACAACAGGCGCGGCGGCCCTTGCGCCTGTATGACGTGACCGACGTGCTGCCTGGCCAGGGGGTCACCGTGTGCGACGCGCTGGACACGGCCTTGCCACCCATCAGCGTGGCCGAGCGCGCGGGCAGCCATTCCATGCAGCCCGGCATGAAGATCGCTGCGCGTGTGATGGACGTGGCGCAGGGCCTGCAGTTTTCTGGCGCGGTGTATGCATTCACCGGCTTTGGTGGCCGCGCCGTGCTGCAAGCGCTGCGTGAAACACCAGCGCCGGCACAGCTCTCAGCTGCGCAACTGGCGCACAGCCACAGCCGTCTGATCATTCAGGGCTGGCTCATGCAATACCTGCATCAAGCGCCGCTGCCCGACTTCGTCAATGCGGCCACCGGCGAAGCCCTGGTCTTCACCACCGACCACTACGCAGTGCGTGATTGGGACACGCTGACGCAACGCCTGCAAGCCCAAGCGGACGTACACGGCAGCCGCGAAACGGGCTGGGACCGCTTTACCGAGCTTGAGCCCGGCGACGAGGACGGCTTGACGCGATCACTGGCCAGACTCAGCCCTCAGGCCGACGGCCGCCGCTTGCAGCTGAGCACGCGCAGCGCAGGTCTGGCCGACAGCGCGCGCCAATGGTTCGAAGCGCTGGCGGGCGACACAGCGAAGTTCTTGTTGCGCGAAATCTCAGACCCCAAAGGCCTGTTGAGGCGGGCGGACAGCAGTGACGCGCCGGCCAGGGCACGTGCCGACGTCAACCCTGCCCTGAGCGCACCTGAAATGACGCAAGCCATGGCCCAGGTCATCAAGCGCCATTACGCGAACTGGGCCGACGAGCCCGTGCCCATGCTCGACAACCAAACACCGCGCCAGGCCATGCGCAGCGCGGCCGGGCTGGAACGTGTCAA
>JANNEX010000080.1:0-4964 GCA_031379155.1 Rubrivivax sp. | reverse complement strand
CCAGCAAGTCGGCCTGGGTGGCTTGCTGGCCGTCGTGCAGCACCACCACCGCCATCACCGCCTCGCCCCACTTGGCGTCGGGCACACCGATCACCGCCACGTCCTTGACCTTGGGGAAGGCGCCGAGTACGCCTTCGACTTCCGACGGGTAGATGTTCTCGCCACCGCTGATGATCATGTTGCTCTTGCGGTCGACGAGGTGGATGTAGCCGTCGGCGTCGCGCCGTGCCATGTCGCCCACCGAACACCATTCGCCGCAGAAGGCTTCGGCTGTCTTCTCGGGGTTCTTCCAGTAGCCGTCGAAGACGTAGGCGGTGCGCGAGTGCAGCTCGCCGACTTCGCCGTCGGGCACTTCCCGGCCGTCGGCGTCGAGGATGCGGATCGCGCCCGAGCCGGCCCATTCGCGGCCGACCGAGCCGAGCCGGTCGATCTGCTGCTCTGGCCGCAGCAGCGTGACCCAGCCGGTTTCGGTGGCGCCATAAAGTTCGAACAAGCGAGAGTTGGCAAAGTGCGACAGGATCGCGAGCTTGGTGTCCTTGCGCGCCGGCGCCGACGAGACCAGCAGCTTGTCCACCGCGCTGACATCGTGGCGGGCCTTCACTGCGTCGGGCAGCGCCAGCATCATGATGTAGTGCGTGGGCACCAGCGACGTGAAGGTGACCTTGTCGCGCGCCAGCGTTTCTAGCAGGCCTTCTGGGTCGAAGCTCTTGCGGTCGTCAACGACGATGGTGGCGCCCAGGTACATGAAGGTGAGGCCGAAGTACAGCGAGTTGGCGTGGCACATGGGCATCACCAAGAGGCCGGTGTCGTCGCGCGAGAAGCCAAATTCCAGTGCTGTGGCCAGCGCCAGCAGCGCGTTGCCTTCGTGGTTGCGGATCGCCCCTTTGGGCTGCCCGGTGGTGCCCGACGTGTACATCAGCGCGAACGGGTCCTGCGGCTTCACGTCCTGCGCCGGCATGGTGGCCGGCGCCTGGTCGATCAGTGCTTCGTAACCCTGCCAACCAGGGGGCGCGAGGGCGGGCGTGG
This sequence comes from Rubrivivax sp., assembly GCA_031379155.1. GTDB lineage: Bacteria > Pseudomonadota > Gammaproteobacteria > Burkholderiales > Burkholderiaceae_C > Rubrivivax. Next base: position 3,938 of record JANNEX010000080.1, on the reverse strand, counting down.
CGGCGCCGAAGTGGATCCAGCAGTTGGCGGCGATCAGCGAGTCGGCGCGCAGCACTTCAACCCGGTCGCGCAGGTCGTCCTGCACGATCACTGCGCGCGCTTCGCTGTGCGCGGCGATGTAGGCGATTTCAGGCGCCAGCAGGCGGAAGTTGACCGGCACCGCCACCAGGCCGGCACGCGCCAGCGCAACGTAGATCTCCATCCACTCGACGCAGTTGTAGGCCAGCAGCACCACGCGGTCCCCCTTCACCAGGCCCAGCCCCAGCAAGCCATTGGCAAGCCTGCTGGCGCGGTCGTCCCAATCAGCGAAGGTGAGCTGGCGCTTGGAATCGCGGGTGCCAATCTTCTTCGGCTGCAGGCGGGCGTGTGACGTGATGGCGTCTGACACGGTGAGCAGGTGGCTCATGAGGGTCTCCGGGTGGCTCTTGGATGCTTGAATTGTAGAACTCTGAATTCAGAGTTCAACTAGGGTAAGTCCTGATTCTGGCGATATTGACGCATTCTGAATTCAGAATACGATTGTCGCAATCAGATTGAATTCAGAGTTCAACGACCCGACAAACCCAGGAGACAAGCATGACCCGCATCCTCACCCGCAGGCAATTCATCGGCACCGGCACACTGGCCGGCACGGCACTCGCCACCGGCTTCGCAAGCAATTTCGCCCATGCCCAGGGCGCGCCCGAGTTCAAGTTCAAGCTCGGCACCGATCTGCCGGTCACGCACTCGGTCAACCTGCGTCTGAAGGAAGCCATCGACGCGATCAGCGCGGAGACCAAAGGCAAGGTCGCGATCCAGCTCTTCCCCAACAACCAGCTCGGCAGCGACTCGGACATGCTGTCGCAGATTCGCTCCGGCGCACTCGAGCTCGCGACCTTCCCCGGCACCGTGATGTCGACACTGGTGCCGGTGACCTCGATCACCGGCGTCGGTTTCGCCTTCCCCAGCTACGACAAGGTCTGGGCGGCCATGGACGGCGCCATCGGCAAGCACGTGCGCGGCCAGATCGAGAAGATCGGCCTGGTGCCGATGGAAACCGTGTGGGCCAACGGCTTCCGCCAGATCACCACCAGCACCAAGGCCATCGTCACGCCCGACGACCTGAAGAACTTCAAGATCCGCGTGCCGGTGGTGCCGCTCTGGGTCTCGATGTTCAAGGCGCTCGGCGCGGCGCCGGTGAGCCTGCCGCTGTCCGAGGCCTACCAGGCGCTGCAGACCAAGGTGGCCGACGGCCAGGAGAACCCGCTGGCGCTGATCGACACGGCCAAGTTCTTCGAGGTGCAGAAGTTCTGCTCGCTGACCAACCATGCCTGGGACGGCTTCTGGTTCGTGGCCAGCGGCAAGGTCTGGAAGGGCGTGCCGGCCGATGTGCAGCAGGTCATCGCCAAACACGTCAACGCGGCGGCGAAGAAGCAGCGCGACGACATCGCGCGCCTGAATCTCGACCTGCAGAAGGAGCTGGAAGGCAAGGGCCTGAAGTTCAACAAGGTCGACACCATGCCGTTCCGCCAGGCGCTGCGCAACGCCGGCTTCTACACGCAGGCCAAGGAGCGTTTCGACAAGGAAGCCTGGGCGCTGCTGACGCAGTACGCCGGCGACATCGCCTGAGGCCGCGATGGAACTCTCGATCACCCCGCCGGCGGGTGCGCCGGCCAACGATCCGCGGCGCAGCACGCGCGTCGCCGTCATGCTTGAAAAGCTGCTGGGCAACGGCGTGGAGATGATCGCGGCGCTGCTGATCACCGCCGAAATCGGCATCCTGCTGGCCGGCGTGGTCGCGCGCTACTTCCTGCACACGCCACTGGTGTGGACGGATGAGGCGGCGTCGCTGCTATTCCTGTGGCTCGCCAGCCTGGGTGCCGTGGTCGCGCTGCGCCGTGGCGAGCACATGCGCATGACGGCGTTGGTCGCGAAGGCCTCGCCGGGTCTGCGCGCCTGGCTCGACACGGTGGCCATCGCCGCAGCGCTGGCTTTCCTGTTGCTGATCGTCTGGCCGGCCTTCGAGTTTGCCGCCGACGAGGCCATCGTCACTTCGCCATCGCTCGAAATCTCGAACGCCTGGCGCGCGTCGGCGCTGCCGGTGGGCCTGGCCCTGATGGCGGTGATGGCCATGATCCGCCTGGTGAAGGTGGGCGACTGGCGCCAGGTCGCGACTGCGATCGGCACGGTCGCGCTGGTCAGCGTCGTCTTCTACGCGCTGGGCCCGGTGTTCAAGGGCCTGGGCAATACCAACCTGCTGATCTTCTTCGTCGGCCTGACGGCGACGCTGGTGTTGATCGGCGTGCCCATCGCAATCGCGTTCGGCCTCGCGACCTTCGGCTTCCTGACCCTGACGACCTCGCTGCCGATCACGGTGATGGTCGGGCGCATGGACGAAGGCATGTCGCACATCATCCTGCTGGCGGTGCCGCTGTTCGTCTTTCTCGGCCTGCTGATCGAGATGACCGGCATGGCGCGCGCGATGGTGGCCTTTCTGGCCAGCCTGCTGGGCCATGTGCGTGGCGGCCTGTCGTACGTGCTGCTGGGCGCGATGTACCTGGTCTCGGGCATCTCGGGTTCTAAGGTGGCCGACATGGCCGCGGTCGCGCCGGTGCTGTTCCCCGAGATGCGCAAGCGCGGCGCCAAGGACGGTGACCTGGTCGCGCTGCTTGCCACCGCCGGCGCGCAGACCGAAACCATTCCGCCCAGCCTGGTGCTGATCACCATCGGCTCGGTCACCGGCGTCTCCATCGCGGCGCTGTTCACAGGCGGCATGTTGCCCGGCCTGGTGCTGGCGGCGACGCTGTGCGTGGTGGTCTGGTTCCGCTACCGCAAGGAAGATCTGTCACAGGTGCGCAAGGCGACAGGCGGGCAGATCGTCCGCGCGCTGGCCGTCGCGCTACCGGCGGTGCTGCTGCCTTTCGTGATCCGCGCCGCAGTGGTGGAAGGTGTGGCCACCGCCACTGAGGTGTCCACGCTGGGCATCGCCTACGCGCTGGTCTGCGGCGTGGTCTTCTACCGCCAGATGCAGTGGCGGCGGATGGTGCCGATGCTGGTCGAGACCGCAGCGCTGACCGGGGCCATCCTGTTCATCATCGGCACCGCCACCGGCATGGCCTGGGCGCTGACGCAGTCGGGCTTCTCGAACACGCTGGCCGCAGCCATGGCCGCGCTGCCCGGCGGCAAGTTCGGCTTCCTCGCGGTGTCGATCGTCGCCTTCGTGATTCTGGGCAGTGTGCTCGAAGGCATCCCGGCGATTGTGCTGTTCGAGCCGCTGGTCTTCCCCATCGCGCGCCAGATCGGCGTGCACGAGGTGCACTACGCCATGGTCGTTGTGCTGGCCATGGGCGTGGGCCTGTTTGCACCACCGTTCGGCGTGGGCTACTACGCCGCCTGCGCCGTCGGCAAGGTTGACCCGTCCGAAGGCATGAAGCCCATCGTCGGCTACGTGATTGCACTGCTTGTGGGGCTGGCGGTCGTTGCCGCCGTGCCCTGGATTTCAACCGGCTTCCTGTGAGACCCATCATGACCAACCCGACCATCACCGAAAACTCCGCCGCCGCGCTGATCGCGCGCTTCCTGAAGGCCCGCGGTGTAGACCGCGTGTTTGCCCTCTGCGGCGGCCACATCATGCCGATGTGGATGCGCCTGGACGCCGAAGGCATCCGCATCGTCGACGTGCGCGACGAACGTGCCGCCGTCTACATGGCCCATGCCCATGCCGAACTGACTGGCGGCCTGGGTGTGGCGATGGTGACCGCCGGCCCCGGCGTCACCAACGCGATGACCGGCATCGCCAACGCGCATGTGTCGCGTGCGCCGGTGCTGGTGCTGTCGGGCACGCCGCCGCGGGCGCAAGAGAATCGCGGCGCTTTGCAGGACATGGTGCACACCGACTTCGTGCGCTCGCTGACGCGTTATGCGCGCACGGTGCGCGAACCTTCGCTGGTGCTGCAGGA
>JANNEX010000058.1:0-8412 GCA_031379155.1 Rubrivivax sp. | reverse complement strand
CGTGGCCCGAACAGGCTTTGCCGCGTGGTGAGTCCATCTTCGCCCGCTTGTGCCAAGGTGATGTGCTGCTGCACCACCCCTTCCAAAGCTTCGAGCCCGTGGTGCAGTTTTTGCGTGAGGCGGTGTTCGACTCTGACGTGCTGGCCATCAAGCAGACCATCTTCCGCACCGGCGCACAGAGTGTGCTGATGGACCTGCTGATGGAAGCCGCGCGCCGCGGCAAAGAAGTGCTGGCGGTGGTGGAGCTGAAGGCGCGCTTTGACGAAGAGGCCAACATCAACTGGGCCGAGCGCTTGGAGTCGGTGGGCGCGCAGGTGGTGTACGGCGTGGTCGGCCTCAAGACCCACGCCAAGCTGCTGCTGGTGACACGCCGTGAAAGCAGCCAACTCAAACGCTATGCCCACCTGTCCACCGGCAACTACAACCCGCGCACGGCGGGCCTGTACACCGACATGGGTCTGCTCACCGCCGACCCTGGCATGACGGCCGACGCCGACGCCGTGTTTCTGCAACTGGCCAGCCAGACCCGCGCCCGCGCGCCGCAGTGGCTGGTGACGGCGCCGTTTTTCATGCACAAGCGCATGCTGCGCCACATTGAGCAGGTGGCGGCGGCGGCGCGCAAGGGCAAGCCGGCGCGCATCGTGGTCAAGGTCAATGCCCTGACTGACTCCAGCTTGATCAGGGCCCTGGTGGCGGCGGGTCAGGCCGGTGCGCAGATCGACCTCATCGTGCGTGGCGCCTGCATGCTGCCGCCTGGCGTAACGGGGCAGACCGACCACATCCGCGTGCGTTCTGTGGTGGGGCGCTTTCTGGAACATTCGCGCATCTGCTATTTCAGCTGGGGCGCGTCGCGCGACGACGAAGCGCTCTATCTCAGCAGTGCCGACTGGATGGCGCGCAACATGTTTCGCCGTGTCGAGGTGGCCTGGCCGGTGCGTGACGCCGCCCTGCGCCAAAGGGTCATCGACGAAGGTTTGGTGCCCTATCTGCACGACCAGCAAGACGCCTGGCTGCTGGACAGCACCGGGCGCTACCGGCGTGTGGCCCACCGCGGCAAAAGCGCGCAGCAAGCGCTGATGCAGCGGTTTGGCGTTTGATGTCGCGCATGGACCTGATCTTGTGGCGGCATGCTGAGGCGCTGGAGATGCGCGAAGTCCAAGACGACCTGGACCGCGCGCTGACCTCCAAGGGCGAGCGCCAGGCGCAGCGCGTGGGCGCTTGGCTGTCGCGCCAATTGCCGGCCACAGCACGTGTCATGACCAGCCCAGCGCGGCGCGCGCAGCAGACCGCGCAGGCCTTGGAAAAGAAATTCAAGACACTGCCGGTCTTGGCGCCTGACGGTGGTGTCCAAGCCCTGCTGCATGCCGTGCGTTGGCCCGAAGCGCGTGAGCCCGTGGTGGTGGTGGGCCATCAACCCACGCTGGGCCGCGCGGCCGCCTACTTGTTGTCAGGCCAGGCCCAAGACTGGCCCGTGCGCAAAGGCGCGGTGTGGTGGATTCGCGGCCGCGAGCGCGAAGGCCAGTGGCAAATCGTGTTGCACGCGGTGGTCTCGCCCGAACTTGTCTAGTCAGGCAACACCAGGCGCAAGGGGCCGTTGCGCGCCCACACGGCGGCCTCTTCTTGTAGCAAGTACAGCGTGCGCGGATGCGCATCGGCCCAAGCGGGCGTGTAGGCCAGCAGCGCGTCGCGCTGGCGCACCCGCAGCTTCAGGGCCTGCGGGTCCACGGCGCCACGCGCATGGCATTTGATGGCCGCCAGACGCAGGCACAACAACTGCCAGGCAAAGGTTTCGCTGGCCAGTTGCGGCTCCAGCTTGCGCAGGCCACCGCGTTGGCCCAGCACCAGTTCTGCCACGCGCCTTTGCTGGCTTTGTGAAAAGCCCGCCGCATCCACGTGGGTCAGCAGATAGGCGCTGTGGCGGTGGTGGTCGTGGTGCGAGACCATCAAGCCCATCTCATGCAGCGCGCAGGCCCAGGCCAGTTCACGCCGTGTGTCGCTGTGCGCATCGGGCATGGCCGTATCGAACAGGGCCAGTGCGACCGAAGCCACACGCTGGGCCTGTTCGGTGTCCACCGCAAAGCGGCCTTGCAGCTCAGCCACTGATGTGTCGCGCATGTCGGCAGGGTGCGCTTTGTGCAGCGCCTGCTGGCGTTCATGCAGGTCAATGATCACACCCTGGCGCAAGGCGCCTTTGGCCGGCATCAGGGCCTGGATGTCGAAATGCGTGGCCAGCGTGTACAGCAGCGCCAGGCCACCCGGGATGACGGCGCGGCGGTCGGGTTTGAGGCTGGGCAAGTCAATGTGTTCGACGTGGCCCGCGTCCAGGCAGCGCTCGATGCACCAGCGCAGGCCTGCGGGGGTGATGCGGCCGTCAGTCACGCCAGCGGCTTGCAGCACTTGCGAGACTGCGCCTGCAGTGCCTGAGGATCCCAGCGCCTGGCTCCAGCGCTGCGGCGCAAAGGGCTGCAAACCTTCTTCCAGTTCGGCGCCGGCGGCGACTTGCGCGGCACGGAAATTTTCTTGGGTGATGCGGCCATCAGGAAAAAATCGCAGCGACAGGCTGACGCAGCCCACACCAAAAGATTCGGCCACTTCAGGCAGGCGGCCCGCACCGAGGATGAGTTCGGTGGAGCGGCCACCGATGTCGATGACCAGGCGGCGCTCATCACTGGGCTGCAAGTGGTAGACACCAGCGTAGATCAGGCGCGCTTCCTCGCGGCCGGAGATGATCTCGATGGGGTAGCCCAGCGCCTGCTGCGCACGCAGCAAAAAGGCGTTGCGGTTGCGCGCCTCGCGCAGAGTTTGCGTGGCCACGGCGCGCACCTGGCTGGCATCGAAGCCAGTCAGCCGCGCGCTGAAGCGACGCAGGCAGGCCAGGCCGCCTTGCACGGCTTCTTCGGTGAGCATGCCGTTGGCGTCCAGCCCAGCGCCCAGGCGCACGGTTTCTTTCAAGTAGTCGACGCGTTTGTAGCGGCCCTGCACCAGGCCGCCCAGCTCCAGGCGAAAGCTGTTGGAACCCATGTCGATGGCGGCCAGCGTGGTGCTGGTGCTGCGTCCATTCGGGCGGCGTGAGTCCATGCGCTGATGCTAACGGGCCCATGCCTGCGTGCTACCTACAATGCGCCGCCCAACCATGATCAAAAGCGAATTCGACACTCTCGTCCCTGCCCACTCGGCGTTCAACCGCCGCCGCTTTGTGCGTGGCGCCTTGGGCAGTGGCTTTGCGGCGGCAGTGTTGCCGGTGGTGGCGCAGACGGCCATCAAGACCGACACGGCGGGTCTACTCACGGGCGAAGTCAACGTCAACGTGGCCGGCTTTCAGATGCCGGCCTACCGCGCCGCACCCGCCGGCCGCAGCGGCCTGCCCGTGGTGCTGGTGCTGAGCGAAGTCTTCGGCGTGCATGAATACATTGCCGACGTGGCCAACCGTTTTGCGCGCGCCGGCTACTTCGCGATCGCGCCTGAGCTGTTTGCGCGCCACGGCGACCCCGTGGCTTATGGTGAGTTGGCCAAGCTGCTGGCCGAGGTGGTGTCCAAGGCCAGCGATACCCAGGTCATGGCCGACCTGGATGCCTGCCTGCTGTGGGCCAAGAGCCAAGGCGCAGACACCGAGCGTGCTGCTGTGACCGGCTTTTGCTGGGGTGGCCGCCAGACCTGGCTGTATGCCGCGCACAACCCCAAGCTGCTTGCGGCCGTGGCCTGGTATGGGCGCTTGGTGGGTGATGCATCAGCGCTGACGCCGCACCAGCCGCTGGACGTGGCGGCGCGCTTGCACGCCCCGGTGCTGGGCCTGTATGGCGGCCAGGACAGTGGCATCCCGTTGGACGGTGTGACGGCGATGAAGGCCGCGCTGGCCCAAGGCAGTGCGGCTTCGCGCAAGAGCGAATTTGTCATCTACCCCGACGCGCCACACGCCTTTCACGCCGACTACCGCCCAAGCTATCGGCAGGCGGCGGCGCAAGACGGCTGGCAACGTTGCCTGGCCTGGCTCAAAGCCCATGGGGTCTCGCCATGACGCTGACTTACATCGTTATGGCCACGCTCGCCGGTGGTGTGCTGTCGGTGTTGCTGGCCGCGTTGCTGACGGTGTCGGTGCTGAGCTTGCTGGTGAAAAACCTGGTCAGCCTGTCGGCCGGCGTCTTGCTGGGCACGGCGCTCTTGCACGTGCTGCCCGAAGCCTTTGAGTCCCATAACCCGCCGCAAGCCTTGTTTGCCACGCTGCTGGCGGGCCTGCTGTTTTTCTGGCTGCTGGAAAAGGCCGAGCTTTACCGCCACGTGCACCACCACGAAGGTGACGGGCACGACCATCACCACCACTTTGACGCCCAGCAAGCCGGGCGCGGTGGCTTCAGTGTGCTGGTGGGCGACGGCATTCACAACTTCTGCGACGGTGTGATCATCGCCGCCGCCTTCCTGGCCGACCCGTCGCTGGGCTGGGTCACGGCGGCGGCCGTGGTGGCGCATGAAATTCCGCAAGAGGCGGGTGACTACATCGTGCTGATCAATGCCGGTTTTTCACGCGGCAAGGCGCTGCTCTACAACGTGCTCTCAGGCTTGGCGGCGGTGGTGGGCGGTGTGCTGGGCTACTACCTGGTGGGCCCTTTTGCGGACTGGCTGCCTTACCTGCTGGTGGTGGCGTCCAGCAGCTTCATCTACGTCGCGGTGGCCGACTTGCTGCCGCAATTGCAGCAGCGCCTGGCCTGGCGCGAAACACTGACCCAGGTGTTGTGGTTGGGCGCTGGCCTGGGCCTGGTGCTGCTGGCCAGAACCTTTTTGGAATCGGCCCACGCACACTGAACGTTAGCGCACCACCAGCACTGGCAGTTGCGAATGTGTCAGCACACGCTGCGTTTCACTGCCCAGCAGCAGCGCGCTCATGCCCCGGCGCCCGTGTGAGGCCATGACCAATAGGTCACAGCCCTGCGCCTTGGCGTGGTCGAGGATGGCTTCCCAGGGGTGCAGCGCTTCCACCGTGTGCGCCTGGCAGGCCACGCCTGCCGCAGCAGCAGCATCGCTGACCACCTTGACCCGTGCGCTGGCCACACGCTGCTGGGCGTCAAAAAACTCTTGTGGCGGCACCGGCTGCATTTCAGAAATGGCGCTGTAGGGGAAGGGCTCCATGACCGAAAGCGTGCGCAACTCGGCGCCGCATTGTTTGGCCAGGCCGATGGCACTTTGCAGCGCCTTGGCGGTGATGTCAGAGCCGTCGGTGGGGAACAGGATGCGCTTGTACATGGAAAGCTCCTCATGGGTTGACAGGGTGTGTCGCCTGCAAGGACTTTGACACGCCACGGCGCCGAGTGTTCCGCAACTGTGCGCCCAGACCTTGCGCGGGATCAAGCCTTCGAGCTGACGCTGACGCTGGCGCCTGCGCCGCGCGCCACCGGCCGTGCGCCGCTGCTGCACCACTCGCTCCACGAGCCGGGGTAGAGCACACCGGCATCCAGCCCGGCATGTTGCATGGCCAGCAGGTTGTGGCAAGCCGTCACGCCAGAGCCGCATTGATGAACCACACCGCTGAGGTCGCCCAGTGCAGCAAATTCTTCCTGCAATTGCTGGGCAGGCTTGAAGCGGCCGTCTGGCGCCAGGTTGAGTTTGAAGAAGCGGTTGATGGCGCCGGGAATATGGCCAGCCACAGCATCCAGCGGTTCGACATCACCGCGAAAACGCTCTGCGGCGCGTGCGTCCAGCACGGGCAAGGTGGCCAGTTGGCGCAGCAGCGAAGCTGTGGCTATGGTGGCCATGGCGCCAGCCGCCCCAGGGTAGGGCGGTGCCGCCACGCGATTCGGCAGCTGGGTGTCCAGCGCGCCGCCCACCGCCAGCCAGGCTGCGCGGCCGCCGTCCAGCACGGCCACGTCTGCATGGCCCAGCCAGCGCAGCAGCCACCAGGCGCGCGCTGCGTAGACGCTGCCCTGATCGTCGTAGCACACCGCCTGCACACCGGGTTCGATGCCCCAGGCGCTGACACGCTGGGCGAAGTCTGCCGCCAGCGGCAAGGGGTGGCGGCCGTTGTGGCCCGTCTTGGCACCGGCCAGGTCGCCGTCCAGGTGGGCGTAGCTGGCGCCGGGCAGATGGCCTGCCGCATAGGCGCGTTCACCGGCGCGGGTGTCGGCCAGGTCAAAGCCGCAGTCCAACAGCACGCAGGGCTGCGCGCTGCTTTGCAAAGCTTGCAGCTGCGCGACGGAAATCAAGGTGCGATAGGCCATGTCAGGTCTCGGTGGGAGCGTTGAGGTTGTTGCGCGCGGGTGGGCGCAGCAGTGTCGCGGCCACGCCGGCGGCCACGATCAGGGCCATGCCGGCGGCCGACATGAGGGTGAGCCTGTCATCAAACACCCACAAGCCCAGCACAAAAGAAAAGGCGATGCCCATGTACTGCAAGGCCGCAATGCCCAGGGTGGCGCCGGTGCCGTATGCGCGCGTCATCATCCACTGCGCGGCCGTGGCCAACAGACCAATGGCCAGCAGCAGCACCAGACCATGCACGCTGTGCGCCGCAAAGCCGCCGCCCAGCAGGGCAATGGTTGCGCCAAAGACCACGCCGGTGATGGAAAAGTAGAACACCACACGCTCGCTGGGTTCGCCCAGCCGGCCCAGGGCGGTGACTTGCAAGTAGGCGGTGGCCGCGATCAGGCCCGAGGCCAGGCCGATGACGCCAAACCACAACTGGTCTTGCGCGATGGTGGGCCGCAGCACCAGCGCCACGCCAGCAAAACCGGCGAGCACGGCGGCCACCAAGCGCAAGTCAAGGCGCGCCGTGCCGCCACGTTCTGGCGTTAGCAGCACAGCGCCGCCCAGCAAGAACAGGGCGATCCAGACTGAGGACATGTAGTTCAGCGTCATGGCCGTGGCCAGCGGCAGACCGCCGATGGCGTAGAACCACAGGCACAAGGCCGTGGCGCCGCTGATGCTGCGCCAAAAATGCATCGCTGGCACGTGGGTGCGCCAGCTGATGCCACGCCAGCGCAGCGTTGCCGTCATCAGCGCCAGCCCCACCAGCGAGCGGTAGAGCACGATTTCACCGGCGCTGTACTGCACGGCCGCCAGCTTCACGCACACGCCCATCACGGCGAAGAGCAGCGACGCTGTGACCATCAAGGCCGGTGCGTTCACCGCCGTGCCAACGCCGGGCCACGCATCAGTCAAGCACCGAGTTGAGCTGGCGCCGATACCACTCGTGAAACTGCTGCATGCCGTCTTCCATCGGGCTTTGGTAGGGGCCGGCGTCGTCCTCCCCGCGCTGCATCAACGCGTGGCGGCCGGCGTCCATGCGCAGTGCAATCTCGTCGTCTTCGGCGCAGGTTTCCAAGTAGGCTGCTTGGTGTGCCTCGACAAAGCCGCGCTCAAAAGCGGCTATCTCTTCGGGGTAGAAAAACTCGACCACGTTGAGCGTCTTGCGCGGCCCTTGCGGGAACAGTGTGGACACCACCAGCACATGCGGGTAGCGCTCGACCATCACCGTGGGGTAGTAAGTCAGCCAGATGGCGCCGTGGCGCGGCGGCGTGTTGCCGCAGTACTTCAGCACCTCTTGATGCCAGCGCTGGTAGACGGGCGAGCCGGCCTTGGCCAAGGCCTTGTTCACACCCACGGTCTGTAGCGAATGGCGCTGGCCAAAGTCCCAGGCCAGGTCTTCGCAGCTCACAAACTGACCCAGGCCGGGGTGGAAAGGGCCGACGTGGTAGTCCTCAAGGTAGACCTCGATGAAGGTCTTCCAGTTGTAGTCGCAGTGGTGCTGGTAGGCACGGTCAAAGACATAACCGCCGAAGTCCAACTCAGCGGCGGCGCTCAGACCGGCCAGGTCGCCCCCCACGTTTCGCCCGTTGTGCTCGAACAACAGGCCGTGCCAGTTTTGCAGCGCGTAGTTGCGCAGGTTCAGGCAAGGGTCTTGATCGAAATGCGGCGCGCCGATGAGTTGGCCGTGCAGGTCGTAGGTCCAGCGGTGCAGTGGGCAAACGATGTTGCCCGCCGTGCGGCCACGGCCATGCAGCATGATGGCCTGGCGATGGCGGCACACATTGGACACCAGCTCAACCCCGCTTGACGTGCGCACCAAGGCGCGGCCCTGGCCTTCGTGGGCCAGTGCCAGATAGTCGCCCACTTCTGGCACGGCCAGTTCATGCCCGACATAGCGGGGCGATTGCGCAAAGATGAGGGCCTGTTCGCGACGGAACAAGTCTTCGTCGAAGTAGCTGCTGACTGGGAGCTGGGAGCGGCTGCGCTCCAAAGATTCGAGGCTGATGCTCAGGTCCGACATGATCCGACCGGATCCTCCTGGGCAAGGCGTGGCGTGGTGTGGTGTTTCCGACCCGCAGGCCTGCGCTGACTGTCCCAGGCCCAGGCGGGTGCGCCTGGGGTGGCAGCGGCCGGCGATTCTAGCCGGGGGTTGGCGTGGTTTTGTTTGAGCCAGCGCAGGTG
>JANNEX010000050.1:0-1699 GCA_031379155.1 Rubrivivax sp. | reverse complement strand
GCCATGCGCCAGCGTGTTGGCCGGCGCCGGCCCGCCGCGCGCAAAGCGCTCGGCCACATCAGCGTCGTACAGGGCCCAGCCCAGGTAGCCGACCACGCGTTCGCCGTCCAGCGCAAACAGACAGTGCCCGCGCTGGATTTGTGCGTCCAGCGTGGCCACCAAGTCGGTGCTGCGAAAGTCGGCGAAGGGCGTGAAGCGCGCCACAAAGTGCAGCGCCATGCCCAGGCGGCCCCAGCGCCCGGACATGGGCCGCACCGACAACAGGGCGGCGGGCATGGGGTTGGGGTTGGGGTTAAGGCTGTTGTGCATCGTCGGCTCCATGGCCACTTCAGGGTTCGCGCATGCCGCGGCGCAACGTGCCCAGCACCGGGGCAAGCCAATAGTCCAGCGGCGTGCGCGCGGCGGTTTGCAGGTACACCTCGGCCGGCATGCCGGCTTGCAGTTGCAGCGGTGCCAGCCGCGCCAGCGCCGCAGCGTCGATGCGCACTTGCACGCTGTAATAACCCGCACGTGTGGCGGGGTCGGTCAGGCGGTCGGCCGACAGGTAGATGAGCGTGCCGGCCAGCGCGGGCGTGCTGCGCTGCTGGAAGGCCGTCAAGCGCACTTCGGCGGCGCTGCCCGGCGTGGCGTGGGCGATGTCTTCGGGGCGCACGCGCGCTTCAACCACCAGCGCGGGGTCCAGCGGCACGATGTCCATCAGCCTCTCGCGCGGGGCTATCACCGCGCCTTCGGTGCTCAGCTTGAGGTCCACGACGACACCGGCCACGGGTGCGGTGATGCGCTGGCGGTCGACCGCGTCTTGCGAAGGCCGCAGCCGTTGCTGCAAGTCAAACAGTTTGGCCGTGCTCTCTTTCAGGTCGCGCTCGGCCTGCTGGGTGTAGTCGTTGCGCAGGTTCAGCCCGCGCAGTGTGGTGTCGGCCACACGCTGCTGCGCCTGCGCCAGTTCGGCCTGGTTGGTGCCGCGGCGGGCCTGCGATTCGGCCATGCCGCGCTGCAGGCTCAGCAGACGGGTCTTGGCGATGAAGCCCTGCTCCACCAGCGGCTCGTTGGCTTGCAGTTCTTCTTGCTGCAAGGTGAGCGCTGCGGCTTCGGCGGTGGACTGCGCGCCGCGCGCGGCAATCTCTTGCTGCGTGGCACCGACCTGCGTTTGCAGCAGCGCCAGTTGTGCGTCCAACGCCGAGCGGCGCAGCCTGAAGAAGTCCAGCTCGCGCCGCATCAGCTCGGCCATGCGCGGCTCGTCTTGGCGCGCGCGTTGTGCGGGGTCGAAGGTGAAGCTGGGCAGCAACTGGCGTTCAGCTTGCAGCCGCGTCTGGCGCAGTTGCTCGGCGTCCAGCTGCAGGCGCACCAGTTGCAGCGACGCATCCAGCTGCACGTCTTGCAGCTCCGCCAGCGTCTGCCCCGCCTGCACGCGGTCGCCGTTGCGCACCAGGATGCGTGCCACGGTGCCGCCTTCCTGGTGCTGCACGACCTTGCGTTCGGTGTCGACCTTGACCACCCCGGCCGCCACCACCGCGCCCGACAGCGGCGCCAGCGCCAGCCACGCCGCCATGCCCAGCAGCAGCGCGGCGATGACGGCCCCGCCACTGAGCACCAGGCGGCGCAGTTCGTGCGCAGCGGCCTGTTCGTCGCCACTCAGCGTGGCTGTGGACATCAGTGCGCTCATGTGGCGGCCACCCTTTGCAACGCACGCCCAGCGCCC
>JANNEX010000006.1:0-1728 GCA_031379155.1 Rubrivivax sp. | reverse complement strand
CAGCCCGAAAGGCACGATTTGCGGCAGGCCGTCCAGCACCTGGGCCTGCAAGGGCTGGGCGCCGATGTTGTGCACCGTGACGTGGCGCACCAGCGCGGGCAAGCTCTCACCGGCCAGGGTGAAATAGACGACGCGCATGCGCAGGCCCAGTGCCGCCTGCGTCTCTTCGATTTCAAGTTCTTCGGCGCGCACACACAGGCGTTGCGTTGCCCCTTCAGCGGGGTGTGTCAGGAAGGCTTCATGCAAGGTGTCGCCTTGTGCCCCGGTGATCCTGAAAAAGCTGCGAAAGCCCAGCAGCGGCGTCAGCGTATACGCCTTGTTGGCGGGCTGGAACTCCAGCATGGCGCTGTTGCGGTCACGCACGCCAAAGCTGGAAATGCATTGCCCGCGGTTGGCGTAGAACACCCACAGTGGCTTGCCATATTCGCCCGCAACACCGGGCAGAAAACTGGAAAACGGTCGCGCCGCATTGAAACCGGTCTGGTGAAAACCGTCGGCATGCAGTGAAGACTGTGGCGTCATGGTGATGGTGTCATGGAGAAGATGTCATGGCGCCGCCGGCCTAACGCGCCAGCTGCTAGACACGCACATGGTCAATTTCCATCACCACCGGGAAGATGCTGTCGTCGACGCTGCCACCCAGATCGCCGCCAATGGCCAGGTTGAGCAACAGGAACTGCGGCGCAAAAAAAGGCCATGTCGATGCGCCGGCCCTGGGGTTGGCGTAGCGGTAGTGCTCGACACCATCGATGCCGATGCCGATGGCGTCTGCCGTCCAGTGCAACTGGTCGTTGTGAAAGGCCGTGCAGGCGTCAGCAATCCGCACCGCTGCACCCGTGCCAGTGCCACCACTGATCTTGGTGTGCACGGTGCCAAAGACGCGGTTGGGGTTGCTGCCGACCTGCTCCATGATGTCGACTTCGCCATCGTCAGGCCACACGCCACCGCTGCCCAAGGTCCAGATGGCGGGCCAGGTGCCCCGGCCGCAAGGCAGCTTGGCGCGCACTTCAAAGAAGCCTTACGTCCAGTCGGCCTTGCCACGTGTCAGCAAACGCGCCGAGGTGTAGCGCTGGCCGCCCCAGTCTGGCGCGCTGCGCAATGCTTCCAGCCGCGCGGTGATGCGCAAGTGGCCGTTGCTGACGACCGCGTTCTCGGGCCGCGCACGCGAGCAGTACTGGTGTTCGTTGTTGTGCCAACCCTCGCGGTTGCGGCCGGTGTCGAAGTCCCAGCGTGTGGCGTCGGGCACCCCGTCGGTGTTGAATTCGTCGGACCACACCAGCACGTAGCCGGCCGGCGCGTTGCTGGCTGCAGCCGCCGCGCTGCCAGCACTTCCAGCCAGCAGCGCTGTGCCCAGCAGCGCGGCCCACAGCGTGTGGCGTCGCCGCGCTAGCGGCTTGCCAGCACACTGCTCAGTCGGTGCTATCGGCATCGGTCTTCATCAACTCGGGATACAGGGCCCGCATGACGCGCTTGGGCTGGCGGTCCACCGTGAACAGGCCCCAGTGTTTTTCGGGCTCCAGCGGGTCGGCCGAACCTTTCCAGGGCTCGTCAAAAGCCTCGAAGACAAAGATCAGCAGGCCGCTGTCACGTGACCAGTCCATCAGGTCGCGGTAGTAGATGTCTTGCAGCTCTTGCGAAGCCGCTTCGGCCTTCATGCCACGGCCGTTGGTGTTGGTGGTCCAGCCGGCTTCGGTGATGACCACGGGCTTGCCCGGGTACAGGCGGGCC
>JANNEX010000002.1:0-1566 GCA_031379155.1 Rubrivivax sp. | reverse complement strand
CCACCCACACCCCCCGAGCCCGTGCTCATCACGCGCAGCGACGACGGCCAGCGCCTGTCCGAACTGCGTGTGCTGCGCCTGCCCGCCGGCAGCGAAGGCCCCGGCGGCGAATGGGCCTTCCCACCCGCCCCCGTGCAATGGCGCGCCACCAGCCTGGCGCCGCGCGGCGGTGGCACGGTGAGCCCATTGCCGGCCAAAGACATCGAAGGTCTGCGCACCCACGGTGAGCGCACCACCTGGCTCATCGAAGCCGGCAAGGTCGGCAATGAAAAGGCCATCCAGATCACGCGTGAGGTGTGGACATCCGCCGAGCTGATGCTGACCGTGAGCAGCCGCGACTTCGACCCGCGCACGGGCGAAGTCAACTACCGCCTCAAGGGCGTCAAACGCGGTGAGCCTGATGCGGCTTTGATGCGGGTGCCGGCGGACTACAAGCTGCCCAGCAAGCCAGGCAACAAGGCTTCGCAACCTACGGGTTAGGCGCCAGCCGCGCTACCCCTGGGCATACGGACCCAAGAAGCGACTGCCGTTGAAATGGATCATGTGGCTTGGCGCGTCGGCGACCCAGACCTCTGTCTCCCAGGCCAGGTCGTTAGGGTACTTGGCCATGACCTGTCGATTGGGAAACGCCGTCACGTAAACCAGGCCCGCCTTGGCTGTGGAGAACAGGTTCGCAAGTTCTCCGTGCCGCTTGCCGTCCACCGGCCCATGGCCTGTCACTGACTCGATGAGCAGCAGCCAGTTCTTTGCCCGATAGTGAAGCACGACATCAGGCATCTTGCCGTGGCTGTCAACGCTGACGCCCAGCGAGTTCAAGAGCTCACGATCAAAGTAGCCCCACTTGGCACCCGTGTCACCCGCGTACACCAGCGCGCTGCCCGGGGCGAACCGTGGTGCGAAGACTTCGACGATGACCTTTATCAGCTCAGAGTGTTCGCCTGGTGAGAGCTTGATTCGTTTGCCATCCAAGGTCGTCACTGGCACCTGATGCTGCTCTCGTTGCGCCGCGTACTTTGCGGCCAGCGTGGGCATGACGGCGGCAAATGCCAGGCGCTGCGGCTCCCAACGGGCAGTGCCGAAGGCCCTGATCAGTTCCAGTGCGGGCGCGGAAATTTGATAGACGGCCTTCGGGCTATTCACCGGACGCTCTGGCTTGTCGGGGTTGTAGAGCGCCAGGCCGGCGTCGACCATCTGGTGCATGGTTTGACGCCTGAACGTTTCCCGGGTGTTGGGCGCGTAAACCTTGCCGTAGTGTTCGCGCGCCCATTCCATGATCGGCGTTATGCCTATCAACGGGTTGCTGGCCTGGCTCCACTTTTTGCCTGGGCGAAGATCCAGCAAGGCCAACAGGGAAACCGCCGAGCGCTCGTTTTGCTGGGCACGTGGCAGGCCCAAATCAATCAGTATTTGAAGTGCACTTTCCAGGGGCTCTTCGTCGTTTCGTGTGGAACGCGACATTCTCAGTTTGCTGAGGCTGGCGCGAACGGATGAGGCGGTAGGTGTTTGAGCTTGGACATGCGCAAGTAGGCGATAGCGATGAAGAACGAGGCAGTTCGGAATCCTCGT
>JANNEX010000833.1:0-1719 GCA_031379155.1 Rubrivivax sp. | reverse complement strand
AGCGTCTGTGTCATACAAACTCCTGGGCGGCGTCGATCAAGGCCAGGCGTGGAGCCGGCTTTGCCGGTCCGCTGCCTGAGCCCCCTCGGGGGGCAGCGACCAACGGGAGCGTGGGGGCTTCAAGTTCACGCGGTGGAATTCACCGTCTTTCATCACCGCCAGGATGCGCGCCTTGTCTTGCAGCACGGTAATGTCGGCCAGCGGGTCACCATCGACCAACAAGATGTCAGCCAGGCAGCCTTCGCGGATGTAGCCGATGCGCTTGCCCATCTTCATCATGGGCCCGCCCCAGGCGGTGGCCGAGAGCAGCGCTTCCATGGGGCTCATGCCCACGTGCTTGACGAAGTATTCAAGATCTTTGGCGTTGGTGCCATGCGGCGTCCAGGCAAAACCGTAGTCGCCGCCGGGCAGGATGCGGATGCCACGTTTGCGCATCGCTTTCATGCTCTCGATGGCGGCTTCAAGCTCGCGGTGGTAGCCCATCTTCTTCGTCACCTCGGGCGTCAGTCCCCACTGCGAAGCGTGGTGGCAGGTGTTGATGAGCCAGGCCAGGCCGGGCGCGATGTGGTGCGCCAGCTTGTGCGCTTCCAGCAGGTCCAGCGCTTCTTCATCGGTGAAACTGGCGTGGTAGATGACCTCGATGCCCTGGCGCACACATTCTTTGATAGCCCAGGTGGAGCGTGCGTGCGCCGCCACGCGCTTGCCCCAGGCCTTGGCTTCTTCGACGCAGACACGCACCTCTTCGCTCGTGAACTGGCTCATCTCAGAAGGCATGCCGGTGATGGATTCGCCCGACAGATTGATCTTGATGCTGTCCACGCCGTACTTGGCAAACATGCGCACGCAGCGGCGCATTTCTTCAGCGCCGCTGACGATGGCGCCAAAGGCAAATTCACTCTGCGGCAGGTGCGGCGCGGTGGTGTCGCCCAGGCCGCCCGGCACGGTGATTTCCTGGCTCGCCGCCAGGTAACGCGGGCCGACGATGGTGCCGTCGTTGATGGCGTTGCGAATGACCACGTCCAGCCGTGGCTTGGCCGCTGCGGCGCCGACACAACTGGTCCAGCCCATGTCCAGGTAGCGCGCCGCCACTTCAGCGCACCACAGGATGTGCTCTTCGGGCGGCATGCGCTGTATGGCGTCCAGGCTGGGCTGGTCGTTCCAGGAAAAGTGCGTGTGCGCTTCGATCATGCCGGGCATGAGGAAGGCGCCCGCGCCGTCAATCACCTGCGCGCCCAGCACCGGCGGTGAACGCTGGCCGTAGCTGGTTTTGACAACACGGCTGATGCTGTTGCCCTGCACCAGCACGTCGCCGGTGAATGGCGCTTCACCACCACCGTCAAAGACGCGCACATTGGTGAACATCACGTTGGCCATGTCAGCTCCTTTGGGCCGTTAGGAAGCTGGCCAGTTCACGCTGGCATTCTTCGGGCCGCTCTATCGGCGTCCAGTGACCGCAGCGTGGCAGCACCACCACGCGCACGCCGCTTGAGGCATGCAGCTTTTCGGCCAGGGCGCGCACGGCTTGCGGTGGCGCCACGGCGTCTTCGTCGCCGCTGACCAGCAGCACGGGGGCGCTGATGTTCTGCACCGCCGCCGGCTGCGCGGCGGCCAGCGCTTCGCAATGGCGTGCGTAGCACTCGGGCAGTTGGCGCATCAGGCTTTCACGCACAAAGGCCACAGCCAGTGGAAAGCGCTGGCGTGTGTCGGCCGACAGCGCCG
>JANNEX010000831.1:0-1522 GCA_031379155.1 Rubrivivax sp. | reverse complement strand
CGCCTCTCGCGCCTGACGCACCGCCAAGACCCCATCTACCACTCCACCTACACCGGCAAGCCGCCCGACGAACCTGCGGTGCTGGGCGTGGCGCTGAACGAAGTTTTCGTGCCCATCCTGCGTAAGCAGTTTCCCGAGATCACCGACTTCTATCTGCCGCCCGAAGGCTGCAGCTACCGCCTGGCCGTGGTGGCCATCAAGAAGGCCTACCCGGGCCACGCCAAACGTGTGATGTTTGGTTTGTGGAGCTTTCTGCGCCAGTTCATGTACACCAAGTTCATCGTCGTCACCGACGACGATGTCGACATCCGCGACTGGAAAGAAGTGGTGTGGGCCATCACCACACGCATGGACCCGGTGCGCGACACCACGCTGGTGGACCACACGCCCATCGACTATCTGGATTTCGCCTCGCCCACCAGCGGCCTGGGCGGCAAGATGGGGCTGGACGCCACGCACAAGTGGCCCGGTGAAACCAGCCGTGAATGGGGCCGCGTGCTGCACATGGACAGCGCCGTGCAGCAGCGTGTGCAGGCCTGTGTGGACGAGTTGCTGGCCCCTCGCTGATGCCGCTGACTTGGCATGGCCAAGAAGGCGCAGATTTGCGCAGGAGCGTGGCTGGAAACCATGGATGAAAAACCATCTTGCGGCCCCGGCCGTGCGGGCGTAGATTTCGCTTGCCTGCTCGCAGGCAACACCGATGGCGCAGTCTCTGCGCGTCAGGGGCCCCGGACCTCATTCCTCCGGATCCCCACTGGCAACCTTGGTTGCCCGCCCCTCTGAACCGCAAGGCCAGAGGGGTTTCGCCTTTTGGGGCCGGCTCTGGCCATCGGCATAGACCCTTTAGGCAGCGCAGCCCTACGCGCTCATGTGCCGCGCTTCGATAATGCGCGGCGATGGGCCCAGTCGGCCCCACCCTCCAGGAGTCAGCGTGTTCCAACGCTTTGAAGGTCTGGTGCATGCGTACCCGCAGATCGCGCCCGCAGCACCGCCCAAAACTTTCTTCGCTTTTTTGTGGGCCTGCACCCAGGGTGCGCGCCCCTACCTGGCGCTGGTGACGCTGTTCACGGCAGCCATTGGGGCTTTTGAAGCCTTGCTGTTCAGCATGATGGCCCACGTGATTGACCTGCTGGCCAAGGTGGCGCCGAACCAGTTGTGGCAGCAACACGGCAGCCTGCTGGCAGTGATGGGTGGCGTGCTGCTGCTGAGCATTGGCTTTGCCGCCTTGCAGGCTCTCTTCAAGTACCAAGGCATCTTCGGCAACTTTCCGATGCGGCTGCGCTGGAACTTCCACCGCCTGATGCTTGAGCAGAGCATGGCCTTTTATCAAGACGAATTCGCCGGCCGCATTGCCACCAAGGTGATGCAGACCGCCCTGGCCGTGCGCGACACCTGGCTCATCTTTGCCGACATCTTGGTCTACGTCGTCATCTACTTCGCCACCATGGTGGCCGTGGTGGGGGTTTTTGATCTCTGGCTGATGGTGCCTTTCTTGGGCTGGCTGGCGCTGTACGGCGCCACC
>JANNEX010000829.1:0-14429 GCA_031379155.1 Rubrivivax sp. | reverse complement strand
CCGTGCGTGTAAAGCACGCGCTGATGCTGCGCGGTGGCCTGCGGCAGGGCTTCACGCAGTGGCCCCGCAGGCAGCAGCAGGCCGTTGCCCGCGCCGCGTTCATCAAACACCACCAGCTCAGCATCGCGCGCCAACGCGTGGTGTTGCAGGCCGTCGTCGGACACCAGCACATCGACCTCGGGGTGGGCGGCGCACAGCGCCAGCGCGGCTTGGGCGCGCTGGCGTCCCACCCACACCGGCACCGCGCAGCGCCGGCGCATCAGCAAGGGCTCATCGCCGACCTGCGCAGCGCTGTCAGCCGCTTGCACTTCGCGCACCGCGTCGCCCTGGCGGCCATGGCCGCGTGAGATGATGCCCGGGCGGTGGCCGGCAGCTTGCAGTGCTTGCACCACGGCCATCACGGTGGGTGTTTTGCCAGCACCACCCACAACCAGGTTGCCCACCACCAGCACGGGCACCGGCAAGGGCTGAGCGGCACGCTGCGTCAGGCGGCGCAAGCCCACCAGCAGCTGAAAAAGCTTGGACAAGGGCCACAGGCACCACGACATGACGCTGGGCTCAGGCCGCCACCAGTGGCGTTGCAACAAGGCCTCAAGCCAGGCCATGGGCGGCGGGGCGTGGGTGCTGAAGCCGGCCGCCTAGCGCGTGCCGGCGCTGCCGGTCTGCGCGGCGAAGGTCAGGCGCACCAAACCCGCGCGGCGGGCGGCGTCCAGCACATTCACCACGGCCTGATGCGCAGCCATGGCGTCGGCAGAGATGATGACCACGGTGTCGGGCCGGCCGGCTGCGGCTGCGGTCAATTCAGCCGTTAGCACTTCAACACTGCGGCCATCCACGGCCTTGCGGTTGATGGCGTAGCGGCCGTCGCTGGCCACGGCCACGATGACTTCGGCGGGCCGTTCGCGCAGCTTGTCGGCTTCGGCCGCCGGCAGGTTGATTTGCAGTTCAGTGAAGCGCGAATAGGTGGTCGACAACATGAGAAAGATCAGCACCACCAGCAGCACGTCGATGAAGGGGATCAGGTTGATCTCCGGCTCTTCCATGTGGCGGCGGCTGAACTTCATGTGGCGCTTGCGGTCATGCGGCTCAAGCGGCGCTGCGCACAGCAAAACGCATCAGGTGAGGCACCATACGTTCTGCGGCCATTTCAAGCGTTAGCTGGTATTCGTCCACACGGCCGCGGAAGTAGCGGTAGAGCATGAGCGCGGGAATGGCGATCATCAATCCGAAGGCCGTGTTGTACAGCGCCACCGAGATGCCATGCGCCAGTTGCTGCGGGTTGGTGCCGCTGTTGGGTGCCTGTGAGCCGAAGATTTCTATCATGCCCACGACCGTGCCAAACAAGCCCAGCAAGGGCGCTGCGGCAGCAATCGTGCCCAGCGTGTTGAGGTAACGCTCCAGCCCATGCACAGCGCTGCGGCCGGCGTTTTCGAACGATTGGCGCAGCGCCGCTTCCTGGATGCGCGGCTCGGCGATGACGCTGCGCAAACCGGCGGCCAGCACACGCCCCAGCACCGAGTTGTCGGCCAGCTTGTTGACGACATCGGCCGCCGGCAAACTGGCGCGTGTGACGCCTATGACTTCGTCCAACAGCTTGGGCGGTGCCACCTGCGTGGCGCGCAAGTGGTAGAAACGTTCGATGACCAAGGCCAGTGCAATCACCGAACACAAAATCAGCGGCCAGATGGGCCAACCTGCGGCTTGTATGATCGAAAGCAAGGGGTTCTCTGGGTAGCCGCCCAGAGGGCGCGGGCGCGCGATTATGGCCGAAGGCGCTGGGCAAAAAAGTTGCCTTGGCCGGTGTCCGCTCCAAGCTGTCCACCGAAGCTGTGGACAAAGGTGTGGGTAAGGCGAGGCGGCCGCGCAAAGGCCCGCACAAACAGGGGCTGCGTCCCAGATTGCACAAAAAGTAAGCAGCGATTTTGCATGCCCAAACACTCTCAAACTGACCGTGGCTGAGGCCACGTCCCAACCAGGCCCGCGTGCACCCTGGACGGTGGCCGCCCTGCTGGTGGCCACCGCAGACGCACTGGCCGCACGTTTTGGCGCGGTCGCGGTGCGCGGCGAGTTGTCGGGCTTTACGCGCGCGGCCAGTGGGCACTGCTACTTCTCGCTGAAAGATTCTGACGGCGCCGCCGCGCTGCTGCGCTGCGCCATGTTCCGCCGCGCGGCCAGCCTGGTGGACTTTGCGCCCGCCGATGGCCAGCAGGTGGAACTGCGCGGGCGCCTGGGTGTTTACGACGGGCGCGGTGAATTGCAGCTGGTGGTTGAAAGCATGCAACGGGTTGGCGCCGGCGCGCTCTTTGAGGAGTTCTTGCGCCGCCGCGCGCGCTTGGCTGCCGACGGTGTCTTTGACGCCGCGCGCAAACGCGCGCTGCCGCCCTTCCCGCGCACGCTGGGCATCGTCACTTCGCCCGCTGCGGCGGCTTTGCGCGACGTGGTGGCCACGCTGCAGCGCCGCTCGCCCCAGGTGCGCGTGGTCATCTACCCCAGTGCGGTGCAAGGCGCCGATGCACCGGCGTCGCTGATTGCCGCGCTGGGCTTGGCCGCACGGCGTGCAGAAGTCGATGTGCTGCTGCTGGTGCGCGGCGGCGGCTCACTTGAAGACCTGTGGGCTTTCAACGATGAGCGCCTGGTGCGCGCCATCGCGGCTTTCCCTGTGCCCGTGGTGTGTGGTGTGGGGCATGAGAGCGACGTGACGCTGGCTGACCTGGCCGCCGATCTGCGCGCACCCACGCCCACGGCAGCGGCCGAACTGGCTGCACCACAGCAGTCTGAATGGCTGGCGCGGCTGGACCTTGCAAGCACCGCCTTGCAGCGCGCACTGCAGCGCCATCTGCAAACCCAGGCGCAGCGCCTGGACACGGCGGCCTTGCGCCTGGGCCAGCCGCAGCGCCGCTTGCTGGGTCAGCGCGACGCACTGAACAGTCTGGCGCGGCGCCTGGCGCTGGCCGTGCAGGCAGCGCATCTGCGCCAGGCCGATCAACTGGCTGCGCTGGCGCAACGTGCCGCGCGGGCAGCGCGCTCGCACATGCAGCGTGAGCCTTTGCGCCTGCAAGCTGCTGCTTCACGGCTGGCGGCGCAAGACCCGGCGCGTGTGCTCAAGCGTGGTTATGCCTGGGTGCAGGCCATGGATGGCCGCCCCGTCATCAGCGTGCAGCAATTGCGCTGCGGCCAAGCCGTGCGCGCCGTGTGGGCTGATGGCCACGCCGATGCCGAGGTGTTGGGGGTGGAGACCCTGCCACCCACGCCGTGAAAGCGGCTGCCTACAATGCCGCTCGCTGCACCTTTGCCCAGCCCCCAAGACCCGCATCCACCAAGGAAACCAAGCCATGGAACGCACCCTGCCCGCACTGCCTTTTGCCATTGACGCGCTCGCCCCGCACTACAGCCGCGAGACGCTGGAGTTTCACCACGGCAAGCACCACAACGCTTATGTCGTGAACCTCAACAACCTGCAAAAGGGCACCGAGTTCGAGGCCATGAGCCTGGAAGACGTGATTAAAAAATCCAGCGGCGGCGTCTACAACAACGCGGCCCAGATCTGGAACCACACCTTCTTCTGGAACTGCATGAAGCCCGCTGGCGGCGGCGAACCCACGGGTGCCCTGGCTGCGGCCATCACCGCCAAGTGGGGCAGCTATGCCGCCTTCCGCGAAGCCTTTGTCAAATCAGCGGTGGGCAATTTTGGTTCGGGCTGGACGTGGTTGGTGAAGAAGCCCGACGGCAGCGTTGACATCGTCAACACGGGCGCCGCTGGCACGCCGCTGACGGGTGCCGACAAGGCGCTGCTGACCGTGGACGTGTGGGAACACGCCTACTACATTGACTACCGCAACATGCGGCCCAAGTTTGTTGAAACCTTTGTCGACAAACTGGTGAACTGGGGCTTTGCGCAGGCCAACTTTGACTAGTCTTTGGCCGGTCTTTTGCCCAGTCGTTTTCAGCGCTTGAAGGGCGCGCCACTCAGGCGCGTCCCGGCCTTGATGCCGCGCTTGGCAAACCAGCCCAGGTTCATCTCCAGCGCATAGCGCACCGGCTTGGCCGAGCAGTGCGAGCGGTCTGACTGCGGCTGCATGTCGGCGATGTTGACGATGCTGCCGTCGTCAGCGATGAAAGCAATGCTCAGCGGCAGCAGCGTGTTGCGCATCCAAAAGCAGCGCAGGCCGGGCTCGTCGTTGACGAAGAGCATGGCCTCATTGGTGCCCATCTGGCGGCGAAACATCATGCCGATCTGCTGCTGGTCGGGCGTGATGGCCAGTTCGGTCTTGATGACGTGAATGCCGGCCGTGAGGTCAATGCTGTTCAGGCGCGGCTGTGGGCCCGTCTGCGCCCATGCGGGCAAGGCCATCAGCACCAGAGCGCCGAGCAGGGTGGTGAACAGGGCAGGCAGTTTGATGCAGATCATGGTGGGGTGGGCAATGGGGTCATAGATTATCCAGCGCTGCCCTACAACGGCCATGCCCACCCCCGCCGCTGACACGCTTCACACTTATCTGCCTGCGCCGCTTGAGCCTGCTGCGGTGCTGGACGATCCACTCGAGCAAGACTGCTTCACGCGGCCTGTCTTGGGGCCTGCTGGCCAACGTTGGGCCGAGTCTGCGCTGCAACTCTCGGGCCTGTACTGCGCGGCATGCAGCGGCATCATTGAAGCGGCGCTGCTGCGCGTGCCCGGCGTGCAGCGGGCCCAGGTCAGCGCGGCCAGTGAACGCGCCACGGTGTGCTGGGACCCTTCACGCACCCGGCCTTCAGCCTTGATCAGTGCCGTGCGCAGCGCGGGTTACGACGCCGTGCCCGACGCCGCAGCGCCGGCCCGTTTGCAGCGCCTGCAAGCCCAGCGCCAGGCCTTGTGGCGCCTGGGCGTGGCGGTGCTGTGTGCCATGCAGGTGATGATGTTGGCGGCGCCCACTTACTTTGCCGCGCCAGGTGAAATCAGCGCCGACGCGCTGCACTTGCTCAACTGGGCCAGTTGGTTGCTGACCCTGCCGGTGCTGGCCTTTGCAGCGACGCCTTTTTTTGCCGGCGCCTGGCAAGGCTTGCGCGCGCGCCGCCTCAGCATGGACCTGCCTGTGGCGCTGGGCATAGGCATCACTTTCGTGGCCAGCAGCGGCGCCAGTGTCGACCCCGGCGGGGTTTTTGGCAGCCCGGTGTATTTCGATTCGCTCACCATGTTCATCAGCTTCTTGCTGGGCGCACGCTGGTTGGAGCTGCGCACGCGCCACCACGCGGCGGAAGAACTGGAACGCAGCCTGGGCCGCCTGCCCGAGACTGCCTGGCTTGTCGACGAGGCCGTTGGCGTGGAACAAGCCAGCAGCGACACGGCAGTCAGCAGCCAGCGCTTGCGCGTGGGCGACCTGGTGCGTGTGCCCTTGGGCCAAGCCTTCCCGGCCGACGGGCTGGTGCATGAAGGCATGACGCAGGCCAATGAAGCGCTGCTCAGCGGCGAGTCAGCGCCCGTGGACAAACCCTGCGGTGCCGCGGTGCTGGCCGGCAGCGTCAACCTGGGCGCGCCGGTGCTGGTGCGGGTGCAGCGCGTGGGCAGCGACACCCGGCTGCGCGCCATTCAAGCCTTGATGCACAGCGCCTTGGCACAACGGCCCGCCACGGCGCGCCTGGCCGACCGCTGGGCGGCGCCTTTTCTTTGGGCCGTGCTGCTGCTGGCCGCCGCCGCCGCCGCGCTGTGGAGTGTGATTGACCCGCCGCGTGCGCTGTGGGTGGCGGTGTCGGTGCTGATCGTCACCTGTCCTTGCGCCTTGTCCTTGGCCGCGCCGGCCACGTTGGTGGCAGCCGTGCGTGGCATGGCGCGCCGCGGCGTGCGCGTGCAGCGGCTGGACGCCATCGAGGCCTTGGCTGGCGCCACGCACTTTTTCTTCGACAAGACGGGCACGCTGACCGAAGACCACTTGCAGTGGCGTGGCACTGAGTTGACGCAGGCCGGCCGCTCGCGCTGGGCCGACCCCAGCCTGGCCCTGGACATGGCCGCGTCGCTGGCGGTGTGGTCTGCGCACCCCGTGGCGCGCGCCTTGGGCGAGCAAGCCCATGCCACGCGACGCTGGTGGGGCGTGCACGAAGAACCTGGCTTGGGCCTGCGCGCGGTGGACGAACACGGCCGCCCATGGCGTTTGGGTTCAGCGCGGTGGGCCGGCGTTGGCGCGGACCCCAGGGGAAGTTCTCAGCCCCAGGTTTGGCTGGCTTGTGAAGGCCAGGCCCTGGCTTCATTCACGGTGGACGAGGTGCTGCGTGAAGGCGCCTTGCAAACGCTGCAAGCCTTGCAGCAAGACGGCGTTCACATCACGCTGCTCAGCGGTGACAGCGCCCATGCCGTGCAGGCGGTGGCTCACCGTTTGAATGTTAGCCGCGTACTGGCCGCTGCCACGCCACAAGCCAAACTGGACGCCCTGGCGGCCGTGCAAAGCGCAGGCGGGCGTGTCGTCATGGTCGGCGACGGCATCAACGACGCACCGGTGATGGCACGCGCTGACGTGTCCTTGGCCATGGGGCAGGGCGCCTTCATGGCGCGCGGCCAGGCCGACGCGGTGATCACATCCAACCGCCTGCAAGACCTGCTGGCGGCGCGGCGCACGGCACAGCGCGCCATGGCCATCGTGCGCCAGAACTTTGTCTGGGCAGCGGCCTACAACGGGCTGTGCATTCCGCTGGCGCTGGCGGGTTGGCTGCCGCCTTGGGCGGCTGGGCTTGGCATGGCGCTGAGTTCGCTGTTCGTGGTGCTCAACGCGCAGCGCGCGGCGCGCTAGACCCAGGCTGCCCATGGAAAGCCTGTATGTCTTGATTCCGCTGTCTGCCGGCCTGGTGCTGGCCATCCTGGCGCTCTTTGGCTGGGCCGTGCAGGGCGGCCAGTTTGATGAACTTGAAGACCAGGGCCTGCGCATCTTTGATGCCAATCAAGTCCCACCAGGGCCAGGCACCGAAGAATCAGCGCCAAGGCCAGTCCAAGGCCGCAAGTTCACCGGGCCTGCTGAGGAGCCACAAGAATGACCAACAGCGCCAACCTGCCCCGCCAAGCGCTCTATGACGACACCGTGGTCAGGCTGTTCTCGCTGGCCACCGTGCTGTGGGGCGTGGTGGGCATGTCGGTGGGCGTGCTCATCGCCGCGCAACTGACCTGGCCTGAACTGAACTTCGGCATTCCCTGGCTGAGTTATGGCCGCTTGCGCCCGTTGCACACCAACGCGGTGATTTTTGCCTTTGGCGGCTGCGCGCTGTTTGCCACGTCTTACCACGTGGTGCAGCGCACAGGGCAGACGCGTTTGTTTGCGCCGGGCCTGGCCATGTTCACCTTCGTGGGCTGGCAACTCGTCATCGTGCTGGCCGCCATCACGCTGCCGCTGGGCATGACCAGCGGCAAGGAATACGCTGAACTGGAATGGCCCATCGACATTCTCATCACCCTGGTCTGGGTCAGCTACGCCATCGTCTTTTTCGGCACTGTGGGCCGGCGCAAGGTGCGCCACATTTATGTCGCCAACTGGTTCTTCGGTGCTTTCATCATCGCCGTGGCGCTGCTGCACATCGTCAACAGCGCGGCCAGCCCGGCCAGTTGGACCAAGAGCTACTCAGCCTACGCGGGCGTGCAAGACGCCATGATCCAGTGGTGGTACGGGCATAACGCCGTCGGCTTTTTCCTCACCGCCGGCTTCCTGGGCATGATGTATTACTACATCCCCAAGCAAGCCCAGCGCCCGGTGTACAGCTACCGGCTGAGCATCGTGCACTTCTGGGCCCTGATCTTCACCTACATGTGGGCCGGGCCGCACCACCTGCACTACACCGCGCTGCCTGACTGGGCGCAGAGCATAGGCATGGTGTTTTCGCTGGTGCTGCTGGCGCCCAGTTGGGGCGGCATGATCAATGGCGTCATGACACTCAGCGGCGCCTGGCACAAGCTGCGTGACGACCCGATTTTGAAGTTCCTCATCGTCAGCCTGTCGTTCTACGGCATGAGCACTTTTGAGGGGCCGATGATGTCCATCAAAACCGTCAACGCGCTCAGCCACTACACCGACTGGACGGTGGGCCACGTGCACAGCGGCGCGCTGGGCTGGGTGGGGCTGATCAGCATAGGCAGCATGTACCACCTGATACCGCGCCTGTACGGCCGCACGCAGATGCACAGCGTGAAGGCCATCGAGTTGCACTTCTGGGTGGCCACGCTGGGCATCGTGCTCTACATCGCGGCGATGTGGATAGCCGGCGTCATGCAAGGCCTGATGTGGCGCGCCGTCAACCCCGACGGCACCCTGGTCTACACCTTTGTTGAAGGTGTGAAGGCCACCTTCCCCTATTACGTGGTGCGCTTGGTGGGCGGCGTGCTCTACCTGGGCGGCATGTTCATCATGGCCTGGAACGTGGTGATGACGGTGCGCGGCACGCAGCCTGCGCCGGTGCCCATTCCGCATGTCTTGGCCGCTCACGCTTGAAGTTAGCTCAGAGGCACACCATGGCAACTCCCACCCCCACGCCCGGCCCGGTACACCCCCCCGCCCGCGGTCACGAAAAGATCGAGACCCACAACTTCCTCATGATCGTGCTCATCCTTCTGGCCGTGGCGGTGGGCGGTGTGGTCGAGATCATTCCGCTGTTTTTCCAGCGTTCCACCACGCAGGCCGCACCCGGCCTCAAGCCCTACACGCCGCTGCAACTGGCAGGCTACGACATTTATGTGCGCGAAGGTTGCTACAACTGCCACTCACAAATGGTGCGCACGCTGCGCTCTGAGGTGCTGCGTTATGGCCCGCCGTCGGCCGCCGGTGAATTTGTTTACGACCACCCGTTCCAGTGGGGCAGCAAACGCACTGGCCCCGACCTGCACCGTGTGGGCGGCAAGTACAGCGACGAATGGCACAGCCTGCACCTGGCCAACCCGCGTGACCTGGTGCCCGAGTCCAACATGCCGGCCTACCCCTGGCTGCTGACGACGCCGGTTGACGCCGACGGCATGGCGCCGCGCCTGCGCGCTTTGCGCCGCGTGGGTGTGCCCTACAGCGACGCCGACATTGCCGGTGCCGCACAGGCCGTGGCCGGCCGCAGCGAATTGCAGGCGCTGATTGCCTACCTGCAAGTGCTGGGCACCGCGCGTCCCTGAAGCCACACACAGCAAGGAGCAACCCCATGGATGTGAACGACCTGCGCATCACCGTCATGCTGCTCAGCCTGGTGCTGTTCCTGGCGCTGGCGCTGCACACCTACAGCCGCAGTCGTCGGCTGGATCATCAACAAGCCGCCGCCTTGCCCTTGCTCGAAGAAGCCGGCGCCGCCACGGGTGCACAGGAGACTGCGCATGAGTGACTTCATGTCCGGTGGCTGGAGCTGGTTTGTGGCCGTTGCCACCGTGCTGGGCTTGCTGGCCTGCCTGGCGCTGTTGATCATTGCCAGCAGACGCAAAGTGCTGGCCGACGACAACTCCACCGGCCACGTCTGGGACGAAGACCTGCGCGAACTCAACAACCCACTGCCACGCTGGTGGATGTGGCTGTTTGTCATCACCGTGGTCTTCTCTGCCGTCTATCTGGCCTTCTATCCCGGCCTGGGCAGCCACGCCGGCCGCTTGAACTGGAGCAGTGCGGGTGAACTGGAGGCTGACCAGCAAGCGGCACGTGCCGCACTGGCGCCACAGTACGCCCGCCTGGCCAGCCTGGACGCGCAGGCGCTGGCCCAGGACGAACAGGCCATGGGCATGGGGCAGCGCCTGTTCCTTCAGCAGTGTGCGCAGTGCCATGGCTCTGACGCGCGTGGCAGCAAAGGTGTGCCCAACCTGAGCGACACCGACTGGCTGGGCCCACACACGCTGCAAGACGTGAAGCAGACCATCAACCAGGGACGCAGCGGCGTCATGCCGGCCATGGCCGCAGCGGTGGGCACGGCCGACGACGTGAAGAACCTGGCGCACTACGTGCTAAGCCTGTCGAGCAGCCCGCACCGCGACATTGCCGCGCAACTGGGCAGGCCCAAGTTCGCGCTGTGTGCGGCTTGCCATGGCGCTGACGGCAAGGGCAATCTCGCCCTGGGCGCACCCAACCTGACCGACGGCGTGTGGCTGCACGGCTGGGGTGAAGCGGCCATTGTCGACATCATCACGCAGGGCAAGACCAACACCATGCCGGCGCAGGGCCGCAGCCTCACCCCTGAGCAGGTGCATGTGCTGGCCGGCTATGTGCTGAGCTTGTCGCAAGCCAGGCCCGTGCTCACACCCTAACGACCCACTTAGGGTCTAGCCGTCGCAGATGCAAGAAGCCGTCGTCAGCCTCTATCAAAAGCAGGAGAAGATCTACCCACGTGCCGTGAGCGGCCGTTTTGCCGCCTGGCGCTGGGGCCTGGTGTGGGCCACCCAGGCGGTGTTTTACGGCCTGCCCTGGCTGCACATTCACGGCCGTCAGGCGATGTTGTTTGACCTGGAAGCGCGGCGCTTTTACATCCTGGGCTGGGTGCTGTATCCGCAGGACTTCATCTACCTGACCGGTTTGCTCGTGGTCAGTGCCTACGCGTTGTTCCTGTTCACGGCCGTGGCCGGGCGGCTGTGGTGCGGCTATGCCTGCCCTCAAACCGTCTACACCGAAATTTTCCTGTGGATAGAACGCCAATTCGAGGGCGACCGTCTGCGCCGCCAGCGCCTGGACGCACAAGCCTGGAGCTTTGACAAGCTCTGGCGCAAGGCCGGCAAACACACGGTCTGGTTGGCCCTGGGGCTGTGGACCGGCTTCACCTTCGTCGGCTACTTCACGCCCATACGCAGCCTGGGTGCATCTGCGCTGGCGCTGCAACTGGGGCCCTGGGAATGGTTCTGGTCGCTCTTTTACGGCCTGGCCACCTATGGCAATGCAGGGTTTCTGCGCGAACAGGTGTGCAAGTACATGTGCCCCTACGCGCGGTTTCAAGGCGCCATGTTTGACCGCCACACGCTCATCATCGGCTACGACAGCCAGCGCGGCGAGCCACGCGGCAAACACCGCGAACAAGGGCGCAAGACAGACTTGGCTGCGGCCGGCCTGGGCCACTGCATCGACTGCGGCCTGTGTGTGCAGGTCTGTCCCACTGGCATAGACATCCGCAACGGCTTGCAGTACGAATGCATTGGCTGCGCCGCCTGCGTGGACGTGTGCGACACCGTCATGGACAAGATGCAGTACCCACGCGGCCTGGTGCGCTATGACACGCTGGACGGCTTCACACACTCTGCGCCCACGGCCACACCGCTGCAATCCTTGCCGCAGAAGTTGACGCAGAAGTTGCCGCAAACCCTGTCGCAAAGCCTGCTGCAACACCTGCTGCGGCCCCGCGTGCTGGTCTACGCCGCGGGTCTGCTGCTCATCAGCGGCGCGCTGATGTGGGGGTTGCTGACGCGCGCGCCCTTCCGTGTCGACGTGGTGCGTGACCGCAGTGCGCTGGCCCGCACGGTCGACGGCGGTTGGGTTGAAAACGTCTACCGCTTGCAGATCATGAACGCCACCGAAGACACGCAGCACTACCGCGTGGCGGCCAGCGGCCTGGCGCAGATGAAACACGACTTGCAAGGCAGCGTCAGCCTGGGCCCGGCACAGGCGCGCTGGGTGGTGCTGGCTGTGCGCGTGCCACCAGAGGTGGCCGCACAGGCCGGGGCGGGCAGCCACGCCATGCAGTTTGAGGTGAGCCAGCTGCCTGCTGCGGCGCCGGCGCCGTCAGCGCCGCCGCGCACGCTGGTGGAAAAGTCGAGTTTTGTGGTGCCGCGCTAACGCTCAAGTGGTGCGACTATCGATGGAGGATGGGATGATGCAGGCTCCAAGTTCAATCACCGACACCACGCCCTGGTGGCGCTACCGCATGGTGTGGCTGGTCATCGCCGGGCCGGCGGCCGTGGTGGTGGCCAGTTTTGTCACGCTGGCGCTGACCATCCTGAACCCGGACCCACCCTTGACCCTGACGCCCGCCGCCAGCTCTTCTGCCGAACCTGCGCTGCAAGCGCGCAACCATGCCGCCACGCCCCGGCAGCCGACCCTGACGGAAGTGAAGGCGGTGACGTCGGTGAGCCCACCATGAATGCCTTCATGCGCCACTTGGCGGCCATTGCCTGGCCAGCTTTCCTGGGCGCGGCGGCCTTGCAAATGGCCGTGTTCGCTTTGGTCGACCCGGCCAGCCTGCACTTGCCCGGTGGCGCTTCGCTGGCGCTGTCGGCCACCGCCATCCATTCCCTGGCCTTTGTCGTTTTCTGGGTCTGCTGTGCGGGCGCCTGCGCTTTGGCCGTGCTGTTGGAGCGCAGCGCTGACGAGGTCAATCTGCCAGGCGACAAGGCGCCAGACAACAACGCGCCAGTCAATAGAGCTTGAGCAGGCGGGCGCTGTACCCCAGACGCAAGGGCTTCACGAGAATTTCCAAACACCATGGATGCCGGCCTTGACTTGACGTTGATAGGCAGTGCCACCTTGTTAGGCCTGGCGGGCATACCCCACTGCGCCGCCATGTGCGCCGCACCGTGTGCAGCCGTTTGTGGCCGCGGGCAGGGCAGCCGCTGGGTCTTCCATGCCGCTCGCTTGGTCGGTTATGCCGCGGCCGGCGCAGTGGCGGCCGGCAGCGTGGCGGCACTGGCCTGGTGGGCGCAAGTCAGCCCCGCGCTGCGCCCTTTGTGGCTGCTCATGCAGGTGGCTGTGCTGGCGCTGGGCCTGACCCTGCTGTGGCGCGGGCGCCAACCGGCATGGCTGGGCGCACTGGGTCACACCACGGCGCCCTTGGCGCCAGCAGGCTGGGCGCACGTGAAGGCGCCTGTGCGCGCGGCCGCTACGGGCGGATTGTGGGTGGCCTGGCCCTGTGGGCTTTTGCAGTCGGCCCTGGTGGTGGCCTCGTTGACGCAAGACGCGGCCAGCGGTGCAGCGGCCATGGCCGCGTTTGCACTGAGTTCGTCGGCGGGTTTGTGGGCCGCACCTTGGCTGTGGCAACGCGCGCAGCCTGCCGGCACAAGACCCGTGCGTTGGGCCGGCGCCTTGCTGGTGGCGGCGGCAGGGTTTGTGCTGGCGCGTGGGCTGTGGCCCGCCTTGCGCGCTTACTGCTGAAAATTGGCTGCTGCTCACAACTTGGGCACAAGCCGGAATCAGCCGGCCTGCGGCCAGCGTGGGCGCTCGCCTGACAAACCCGCTGACTTAGAATTCCTCGCTCACCCACAGCAGACATCAGCGCCGGCCCCGCCTGCGCCACACCCCGGAGACGCGACTCATGTATCAGCACATCAAGGTGCCCAGCCAAGGCCAGAAGATCACGGTCAACGCCGACTTCTCGCTCAACGTGCCCGACCAGCCCATCATTCCCTACATCGAAGGCGACGGCACGGGCTTGGACATCACGCCGGTGATGTTGAAAGTGGTGGATGCGGCGGTGGCCAAGTGCTACGGCGGCAAGCGCAAGATTCATTGGATGGAGGTCTACGCGGGCGAGAAGTCGACCAAGATCTATGGCCCCGATGTCTGGCTGCCCGAAGAAACCCTGCAAGCCGTGCGCGACTATGCGGTGTCCATCAAAGGCCCGCTGACCACGCCCGTGGGCGGTGGCATCCGCAGCCTCAACGTGGCGCTGCGCCAAGAGCTGGACCTGTATGTCTGCCTGCGCCCCATCCAGTACTTCAAAGGCGTGCCCAGCCCGCTCAAAGAGCCCGAGAAGACGCACATGGTGATCTTCCGCGAGAACAGCGAAGACATCTACGCCGGCATCGAGTACGAAGCCGAAAGCGACAAGGCCAAGAAGCTCATCAAGTTCCTCATCGAAGAGATGGGCGTGAAGAAAATTCGCTTCCCCAACACCAGCGGCATTGGCATCAAGCCGGTCAGTCGTGAAGGCACCGAGCGCCTGGTGCGCAAGGCTTTCCAGTACGCCATCGACAACGACAAGCCCAGCGTGACCATCGTGCACAAGGGCAACATCATGAAGTTCACCGAAGGTGGCTTCCGTGACTGGGCCTACGCGCTGGCGCAGCGCGAGTTTGGCGCCCAGCTCATCGACGGCGGCCCGTGGTGCAAGTACAAAAATCCGAAGACGGGCAAGGACATCGTCGTCAAGGACAGCATTGCCGACGCCTTCTTGCAGCAGATCTTGCTGCGCCCGGCCGAGTACAGCGTGGTGGCCACGCTCAACCTCAACGGCGACTACGTGTCCGACGCACTGGCCGCGCAAGTTGGCGGCATCGGCATCGCGCCAGGCGCCAACATGAGCGACTCCATCGCCATGTTCGAAGCCACGCACGGCACGGCGCCCAAGTACGCCGGCAAGGACTACGTCAACCCGGGCTCGGAGATCCTCAGCGCCGAGATGATGCTGCGCCACATGGGCTGGGTGGAAGCCGCTGACCGCATCATCAGCTCAATGGAAAAGTCGATTGCCAGCAAGAAGGTCACCTATGACTTTGCGCGCCTGATGGAGGGCGCCACGCAGGTGTCTTGCAGCGGCTTTGGGCA
>JANNEX010000804.1:0-3086 GCA_031379155.1 Rubrivivax sp. | reverse complement strand
GCGTTTCAGTCGGCACATGCAGCGTGGTCAGCGCGGGCTGCACATGGCGTGACAACTCCAGGTCGTCAAAGCCCACGATGGATAGCTGCGCTGGCACGGCGATGCCCAGCTTTTGCGCTTCCAGCAGCGCACCCAGGGCCAGCACGTCATTGCCGCAGACGATGGCCGTGGGCGTGGGCTTGCTGGCCATGAGCACGCGAAACCCTTCGCGCGCCTGCTCCAGGCCGTAGGGCCGTTCCACCAGGTGTTGCGGCGCCAGCGCCAGGCCGGCGGCCTTGAGCGCTTGGCGCACGCCGGCGATGCGCGCGCTGGCGCGGTCGTTGTGGCGCGCCACACCGGCCAGCATGGCGATGCGGCGGTGGCCCAGGTCCAGCAAATAGCGCACCGCCTGGCCCATGGCGCGCGCGTTATCAAAGCCCACGCAGACCATGCCTGCGCGTTGGGCGGGCGCGGGGTGGCTCATGGCATGCACCGTGGGCAGGCCACGCTGGCGCAGCACTTGCAGCAGGGCGGGGCGCTGGCCCACGCCGCACAGCACCAGCGCGTCGGCGCCGTGGGTCACCAGGTTGATGGCTTGCTGGGCTTCGGTGTCAGGGTCATAGCCGCTGCTGGCAATCAGCAGGTGCAGTCCGGCCTGGGCCAGGCGCAGTTGCAGCGCGTCTATGGCCTTGGCGAAGATGGCGTTGTCGATGGTGGGAAACACCGCGCCCACGGTGCCGCTGCGCTGCAATTTGAGTGCCCGCGCCCCTGCGTGCGGCACATAGCCCAGCTTGGCCACGGCGGCCAGCACACGCAGGCGCAGCGGCTCACGCACCGCGTCAGGCGTGTTGAGCACACGCGACACCGTGGCCGTGGACACGGCTGCTGCGCGCGCCACGTCTTCAATGTTGGGCAAGCTGTCGGGCGCTCTGGGCATGGTCGCAATGTAAGCGTTTTCCCTGGCGTTGCGCAGCGGTCGGCTGCAGCCAGCACCAGGGAAAGCACCAAGGTCGCAGGCTTGACCTGGTTCGGAAGGGCGCCGATGATGGCGTCACTTTGTAATCGATTACATGCGCTACGCTGCTGCTCTGCTTTGAACCTCGCCCCCGCCACTCCTTCGCCCACCGCCCGCATTGCGGGTGCAGCCGCCGCCCTGTTGGCCGTGCTGCTGCTGTGGCATCTGCTGACGGCAGTGTGGGGTGTCATCTCACCGGCGCGTTTCCCCAACCCGCTTGAAGTGGCGCAAGCCTTCCAGCAGATTGCGCTAGAGGGCTACAGCAACGGCCGTCTGCACCAGCACGTGCTGACCAGTGTGGGCCTGGTGAGCATGGGCTTTGCTGTCGCCGCCAGCATAGGCGTGGCGCTGGGCCTGGCCATGGGCGCCAGCCGCACCGTGGAAGCCTTGGTCAACCCTATCTTTTTGCTGCTGCGGCCCATTCCGCCACTGGCCTGGATCCCTTTGGCCATCGTCTGGCTCGGCCTGGGTTACAGCGCCAAGATGATGGTCATCTTCTTCGCAGCTTTTGTGCCCTCGGTCATCAACAGCTACGCCGGTGTGCGCCAGATTGACAAGCCCATTTTCGAAGCCGCTGCCATGCTGGATGTGCGCGGCTGGCGCTATTGGCGCGAGGTGCTGATACCCGGCGCGCTGCCCAGCATCTTCACTGGCTTGCGTTTGTCGCTGCAAGCCTCGTGGACCACGCTGGTGGCCGCAGAACTGGTGGGCGCCGTGGTCGGCCTGGGGCAGATCTTGAACCAGGGCGCGCAAGACATCTACCCGGCAATGATCTTGGTCGGCATGGTCAGCGTGGCCTTGTGCGGCTGGCTCATGACGCTGGGCCTGGCCTGGTTAGAGCGGCGCGCCACACCCTGGAAGTTGCAGTGATGTTGCAAGCGCCTTTGCCACCCGCCCGTGTCGCTGCGCTGACGCTCGCTGGCAGCGCCGCTTTCTTGCTGCTGTGGAGCGCCGCCGCCCTGGCGGGCGTGACATCACGCGACTTCCTGCCTGCGCCCTGGGACGTGGTGACGCGCTTCGCACAGTTGGTGGTCGAACCCTTTGCCGGCTTCACGCTGTTTGAACACCTGCTGTCCAGCTTCCAGCGTTTTGCCACCGGCTTTGTGCTGGCGGTGTGCGTGGGCATACCGCTGGGTTTGTTGATGGCCTGGTTCCCGTGGGTCGATCGCATCGTCTCACCGGCGTTTGACGCCGTGCGTTTTGTCGCACCCATCGCCTGGGTGCCTTTTGCTGCGCTGTGGTTTGGCACCGGCATTGGCGGGCCGGTGCTGATCATCTTCATGGGCGCGTTTCCTCCAGTGCTGATCAACACCTATCGCGGCGCCAAAAACGTCGACCGCAAATACATCGAAGCTGCGCGCATGCTGGGCGCCAGCCACCTGCGCGCCATGACCCAGGTGCTGCTGCCTGCGGCCGTGCCGTCCATCGTGGCGGGGCTGCGCATTTCAGCAGGGCTGGGCTGGCAGTCGCTGGTGGGGGCAGAGTTGATTGTGGCCAGCAGCGGTGTCGGCTACTTGATGGTCAAGGGTCAGGCCGCGGTATCCACCGCCACCGTAATGAGCGGCATGGTGGCCATTGGCGTGGTGGGCGTGCTCATCGACATCGCGCTGCGCCGTGTGCAGCAGTTCATTGAAACGCGACGCGGGCTCTGAAGCCGCAGAAGACATCAAACATGGCCACCATCCAATTCCAAAACGTCGAACGTGTCTTT
Organism: Rubrivivax sp.; assembly: GCA_031379155.1. Taxonomy (GTDB): domain Bacteria; phylum Pseudomonadota; class Gammaproteobacteria; order Burkholderiales; family Burkholderiaceae_C; genus Rubrivivax. The sequence continues at coordinate 381 of JANNEX010000804.1, read as the reverse complement.
CACCAAAACGGCAAAGAGTTTGTTGCGCTCAAAGACGTCAACCTGCTGGTGCAAGACCGCGAATTTGTGGCCATCGTGGGGCCATCGGGTTGCGGCAAAACCACCTGCATGCGCATGGCCGCAGGACTTGAACATCCCAGCGGCGGCACCGTCAGTGTCGACAACACCGTAGTCACCGCACCGGGACCAGACCGCGCGGTGGTCTTCCAGGCCTTTGCGCTTTTTCCCTGGAAAACCGTGTGGGACAACGTTGAATTCGGCTTGATCTCTTTGGGCGTAGACGGCGCCGAGCGCAAGAAGCGCATCGAACACTACATGGCACTGATGGGCCTGGGCGGCTATGAACAAGCCTACCCGCATCAACTCTCAGGCGGCATGCAG
>JANNEX010000787.1:0-8762 GCA_031379155.1 Rubrivivax sp. | reverse complement strand
TCGTTTCCTTCGGTGGCGCCAGGCATTCGGCGAACGCCACTGGCCTGGCCCACGGAGCGCCGCGCGCAGCCGTGTCAAGGCCGCGCGTACTCGCGCGCCCGCAGGGCTTGGCCTTGACGCGGCGAGCACGGCGCTACGCTGGGCAGGACAGTGGAGAGAGCCCGGGAGCCCCCTCGGGGGGCGGATGGCGGGCGGGCGGGGGCCAACACCATGACCGCGCCGCTTGCGGCGCCTGACCTCGTGAACTGCAGGCCGGTACTCCGGGCTGCACGAACTTCAGCGGCAGCGCTGCAGGTGCTGCGGGGCGCAAGACATAACGGGGGTTGCGCACGGTGTGGACACCGAGCGCGCCCTGCGCGCGAATGGCCGCACCGTGTGCAACAGCCCGTTATGTTGAATTGCGCCAGCAATTCACCCCGCAGCGACTGCCAAGCAGCAGCCGGCTCAATGCCGGCTGTTGCTTGGTCGGTGGCGGGCCACGGTGCTGTCACCGGCGCGGGCCTTGCTCTGCAAGGGCCGTGACGGCGTGTCCATGCTGGCGCGCCTCGCATCCAAGCTCAGCGGCGCCCTTGGGCGTCCGCTGGAGCGCCGGTGGCGTCGCCGGCAGGGTCGATGTCCACCGCGCCCGTTTGAACGCGCCCAAGCCCCGGCATTCGCGCCGGATGGGTCTTCTCATGCACCGCCTTGAGCTTGTCGATGGAGACGTGCGTATAGACCTCGGTGGTCGAGAGGTCCGCATGCCCGAGCAGCGCCTGGATGTAGCGGATGTCCGCACCGTTCTCCAGCATGTGCGTGGCACACGCATGACGCAGCAGGTGGCACGCGGCGTTCGGGTGCGTGTCGGCGAAGCGCTCCAGGTTGGCCGTCGCGATGGCCTGGCGCACGATGTTGGACAGCTGCTTGGCCTGCATACCCTGACCATGCTTGGCCAGGAACAGGATGCCGTCGTCCTCCACGTCGATCAGCGCTGGTCGCACCTCGAAGACATAGCGCTCGATCCAGCGGCAGGCGCGCTCACCGATGGGCACCACGCGGTCTTTACCGCCCTTGCCCAGGCGCACGAAGACCGTGCCGCGGTTGAAGTCGACGTCATCGACGCGCAGGCCCGTGACCTCGGCGCGACGCATGCCGGTGCTGTACAGCGTCTCCAGCATCGCCCGGTCGCGCAGGCCCAGCGGGTCCGTGCTCACGTCCCCATCCATGCACGCATTGAGCACCTGCTCGACCTCGGCCACGCTCAGGATGTGGCGCGGCAATCGCTGCTGCTGGCGAGGGAGTTCGAGCTCGCTGGCCGGGTTGTAGAGCAGGTGATGCTGGCGCGCCATCCACTGGAAGAACGCGCGCACCGAGATCAGCCGCTTGCCCTGCGTCTGGTGCGACAGCGGCGCGCCATCGGTCTTGCGCCGGTACTGGAAGATGTGCTGCCGGTAGCGCTCCAGGATGCCGCGCGTCACCTCGTCGGGCCGCCTGATGCTGCGCTCCTCGCACCAGTCGATGAAGTAACCCACCTCGATGCGCCGCGCCTTGACCGTCATTGCCGAGTACTGGCGCGCAGCCGTCCAGGCTATGAACTCGACCAGGTAGGCGCGGAAGCCGCCCTGCGTCTCGGGGTCACCGGCCACGCGCAGCGTGCCGGGCTTCTTGCCAGGCCGGCCGGTCACTGGCGGACCTCGGCGGCTAAGGGTTGAGTGACTACGTACGACGGGTGTTTGCCGTTCGGCCGTAGGAGGCTCGTTTGCGGCTCGTCGTCAAGCTCATCAGTCAGAACCCGCGCCAGCGCTTGCTTATCGGCCGGGTGGCCCGCCCGCAAGGGGGCCGCAACCGGCCCGCTATCGCCCCGCAACCGCCCCGCGACTTCGGGGTGCTGCCCCCGCGACTTCGCCATCGTAGGCACGGCTTCGATGTCAGCCGCGTCGATCAGGCCCGACAGATGCACGGCGGTGCTCACGTCGCCATCGAAGACCAGCTCGTATGTGAAGCGCCCGCCGGCACCATCGCGATGGGTCAGCAGGTGTTCAAGGCTGACCAGGCGCTCCAGGTGTACGCGCAGCTGCGTGTCGCCCCAGCCGGTGCGCTCGCGCACGTCCTTGCGCGTGAAGCGCACTTCGGCCTGCGGGATCGCCTGCTCACGCGTCAGGCCGCGCACGTACTCGACCACGCTGGCCAGCAGGCGGCGTGTCTGCGGCGGCAACTCGTCCAGGCTGCGGCCCAGCACCTCGTGTGCGATGGTGTTCGCGTGCGCGATGTCCTCGGCCGTCACCTCGATGTATTCGACGGCCTGGCCCCCGCTCTGCATGGTCCGCACCGGCCGCTGGTGCTGATGCAACAGCGCGATGGTGTCGATCAGCGTCAGGTACTTCTCGTGATCGCGCCGCGTGCGCGTCTTGTCGCTCAGGAACGTGAGGCGGTCGGCATACGGGTTCACCACCGCCAGCGCGCGCAGCAGGCGCTGTGCGTTCTGATGCAGCTTGACCAGGTGCGCCTTGACCTGCTTGGCCCTCAAGCCCTGCAGCGTGCGCCGCTCGCGCTGCAGCCGGTGGATGGCCTCAGTCTGCTCGCGGCCTTCGTCCACGCTCAAGACCATGCAGCGGTTGAGCAACTCCTCGTCGATCTCAATGGCGGTCGTCGTCAGGAAGATCATCACCGGGCCCTCGACGCGGTATTGCTGCGTCACCAGGTTGCCGGTGGTGGCGTCTTTGCCCGTGCTGGCGATGGTGAGTTCACCTTCGCTCTGCAGCAGCTTCAAGGCGTAGCTCGCCCGGCTGGCACCCTCTTCCTCGGCGATGGCCAGGATCTTGTGCTTGAGGTTGGTTTCTCCCATGTAGAACAGGCTCTGCCCCGTCATGGCGCTGTACTTGATGCGCTCTTCCTCGGGCATGAAGGCCAGCACCGCGTCCATGAGGCTGCTCTTGCCGGCCGCGCTCGATGACTGCACGACGATGGCCAGCGGGCCGCCCAGCTTGCGGCTGGTGGCGGCCAGGTAGCCCACGAGCTTGTTGGTGGCCTCGCCCACCAGGCCGCAAGCGTCGAAGTCGGCCACGATGCGCATGAGCAGGTCCGGCGCGCGAAGCAGCGCCAGGGCTTCGGCTTCGTCGGCCTCGGTCATCTTCGGCGCAACGCGTTCGACCTTCATAGCCGCCTTGATGCGCTCGGCCTGCAGCGCCTCCAGCTTGAGCAGGATGCGGCCGAGGTCGAGCTTGATCACGTCTTCGCGGCAGGCCAGTTCCTTGGCCGCCTGGGTGATGTAGTGGGCCCGCGCCCTCGCGGCGTACAGGTCGAAGCTGTCGACGTGGTACGCCTCACCCTTGGACAGCAGCACATTGACCTTGAGCACCTCAGCACTCAGGTTCTTGGCCAGGCCGCGCACGCGGTAGCGGCGCGAACTTTCCCCGGAAGCGAAGCTCATCACCACTTCGTCTTCACTCACCTCGGCTGCGATGTCGGCGGCCGGCGCTGCGCCAGGCTCAACACCAGCGACAGCGGCTAAGGAAGGAAGCTCAACCGCCGACGTCGGCGCCGGCTCTGTCGGCGCTGCATCAGGCAACGCCACATCCTCGACGTGCTGGCCTGGCGTCTCGGCCGGTGGCGCTCCCTTGCCCAGCCATACGGCCTTGCGGATCACGAGGCCCAGGCTTTTGTCGGGCGGCGTCACTTTGAGCGCGTACTCGTTGGCGTCCATACCCTTGGGGAACTGCACGCGGTAGCACTCAAGGCCTTCGGTCATCAGCCGCTCGGCCGCTTTGTCGGCGCCGCGCTCGCCGGCGTCGTCGCGGTCGAAGGCGATCAGCACGCGGCGCACGCCGCAGCGCTTGAAGGCCGCCAGGTGGTCCTCGGTCAGGCCCTCCACGCCATACGCGGCCGTCACGTTGCGGTATCCCGCACACCAGAACGTCATGGCGTCAATCAGCGCCTCGGTGAGGATGACCTCGGCCTGGCCAACGAGACCCCGCTCGTTCCACACCCCACGATGCGGCCCCGGCAGGTACAGGTGCCACGGCGGGTTCACGTTCGGCGTGATCTTGCGGCCGTAGACCTCGCTGACGTGGCCAGCTTGGTCGAACACCGGCACCACCAAGCAGCCATTGAAGTGCTCGTGGCCTGACTCGCGCAGAACACCCGCCTTCTGCAGCCGGCCACGCACCTCGGCGCCGGCCTTGATCGCCGTGGCCGGCAGCCGCAGCCCCAAGGTGCGGTTTGCGAAGCCCAGGCGGTGCTGCTCGATCAGCTCGCGGCTGGCGATGCCGCGCCGCTCCAGGTAGGCCAGCGCCTCAGGGCTCGCGAGCAAGGTCTCGTGGTAGTAGCCGATGACCTGATCGAGCAGTTCCTGCTCGCCCGCGTCCAGCGCCACCGGCGCAGGCAGCTTCGCGCGCCTGCGTGCGCCAGGCTCGGCCAGGCCGGCATCCACCAGGCCCGCGTCGGCACGCAGCAACTCCACCGCGTGCCGGAAGCTCACGCCCTGGCGTTTCATCACCCAGTCAATCGGCCCGCCACCCACGCCACACCCGAAGCAGTGCCACAGGTTCTTGGCCGGCGTCACCACCAGGCTGGCCGTCGCGTCCTCGTGGAACGGGCAGCGGCCCAGCATGTCCTTGCCGCCCTTCTTGAGTTCGATGCCCGAGGCCTCGACCAGGCGCGCCACCGGCACCACCTCCTTCAGCCGCTCGATCTCTGCCTCAGGGATGCGCGCCATGGCTGGTTCCTTCAAAAAGCCGTCAATAGACAATAGTGTAGATTACACTACAGACATGTTTGGAGCTTTTCGGAAGGCGGCAAAAAAGTGACCCATAAGATGACTCGCATCCTTTTGGACTGCACTGGGTTTGATATGTCTGAGTTTGCGCAACGCCTGCGCTTGCTGCGTGAGTCTCGCCAGCTCACCCAGGTTCGCCTGGCCGAGTTGATCGAGGTGGACGCGCGTGCCTACAACCGCTGGGAGCGCGGCACCATCGCCCCGCAGCTAGACACCTTGATCAGAATCGCCGATGTGTTGCAGGTGCCTCTTGATGAGCTGGTGGGGCGCAAGCCCGTGTCCGGCGATGTGCGCATTCGCAACCACTCGTTGAACGCACTTTGGCAGCAGGCCGACACCTTGCCCGACCAAGAACAGCAGGCGCTGATCCTGGTGATCGACAGTTTTGTGAAGAAGGCCATCGTGGAGAAGGCCGTGGGCATGCGCGCTGACTTGACCAAGCGCGGCACCACAACACGCGCGCCAGCACGTTCACCCAAGCGCGCCGCGCACGCAGCCGGATGAGCACCAGCAAGGCCACGCCGGCCGCCCTCGCCAGTGGCGCGGCCGTGATGCTGCCGCGCATCGAGAGCCGCATCGTCGTCGTGCGCGATCAGAAGGTGATCATCGACGCCGATCTGGCGCTGCTGTACGGCGTGCCGACCAAGGCGCTGAACCAGGCCGTCAAGCGCAATGCCGAGCGGTTCCCGATGGACTTCATGTTCCAGCTCTCACCGGCCGAGAAGGCCGAGGTGGTCACAAGCTGTGACCACCTCCAGAGGTTGAAGTTTTCCAAATCGCTGCCCTATGCCTTCACCGAGCACGGCGCCATCCAGGCGGCCAATGTGCTGGCCTCACCGCGCGCCGTGGAGATGGGCATCTATGTCGTGCGCGCCTTCGTGCGGCTGAAGGCGGCCAGCGCCCTACACGGCGACCTGGCCAAGCGGCTGGCCGAGCTCGAAGACAAGACCGAGGCCCTGGCCATGAACCACGACACCTTCAGCCGCAACACGCGCAATCACCTCAAGCAGGTCTTCGATGCGCTGCGCGAACTCATGACGCCGCCCGAGCCGCCCAAGCGGTCGATTGGGTTCATCAACCCCGAGGACAAGGGCAAGAAGACCTCGGGGGCAAGACTCAAGACTTGACCCCGGCGCCGTGACCCCGGCGCCGGTATGACCCCGGCGCCGGTATTGAGACTTGACCCCGCGGTCCTGACCCCGAGGTCCGCGGGGCGCCTTACGTTGGTTGAAGTGCCCAGACACCACCTCGCCGAATGGCTTCAATCGTGGACCGGTATTCGCCCGTGGCTCCCACTACCGTGATCCGTAGCGTCGCTCGTGCGCTGTCGCCACTGAAGCGATACATAAACGGGAACGGCGCGACAGAGATGCTCTTGACGTCGCCAATCTGCGCGCGGATTGCCTGATCGGCCGCCAGCAGCGCTTGAATCTCGCGCCAGTCGCTCGATCCCTTGAAGAAGAAGTAGCCGCCCCACCAGAAGATGAGTACAGCCGCCAATGGAATGACGAAGTAGCGAATCAGCTTGCCGCGCGTCATCGCCCAGGTCTCACATCAGGGGTCCAGAACGTGAACTCGACTCCGGCCGACCCGCCGAGCTTGTAACCCCAACTGTCGCCAAGAGACCAACCCGGGCTCATGAACTGGCCGTAGTAGCCGGTTCCGGAGTTCTGCCCGAAGTTGTTCTTCAGGCCGGCTTGCAGAGGTCCAGCATTGAAGTCGATGTCTCCGAACAAGCCGATACCTGCGCCGTTGTCCTTGCACGCATTGGTCAACCCCTCCGAACCAGGGCGCCCACCGTTCTTGTCCCACTTGAATCCGCCGCCAAGGCCCCAGCCAGCGCGAAGACTCATGAACGGCTGTCCGGTGTTCGGATCGCGCCCGATAGTGACGCCGCCACCAACACCTGCGTACCCCTCAATCGTTATCGACTGCAGCCCGTACGGATCAACCCGGCTGATCGGGTTCCCACCCACATAGGTGTAAGTATTGATCCCGCCCTGCAGCCCGATGGGATCGGACTGGGTATAACGCCCAGTCCCAGCGTCATAGTCCCGATGCCAGTTCTGGCTCAGCCCCGTCTCCCAGTCAAAGTACTGCCCCGGCATGCGCAGGTTCAGCGTGAACTCACCCAGCCCCACAGGGTTGGTCACCGGGCCGGCGTTGCCAAAGGGCTCGGACACCCAGCTCCAGCGCTGTGCGCCGTTGCCGTCCAGCGCTACGCGCGGTGTGTTCAGGTGGTCGGTGTGGAGGTAGAAGATGGGCACCCTGCTGGCTATGACCATGTCGTGCGCTATCACCGCCAAGGGCATGCCTTGCAGCCAGATGTATTCGCGCAGCGGCTGCCCATTTTGCGCGTCGTACTCGCCCAGCAGTTGGCCCTGCTGATCGTAGACGTAGACCACGCCGCCGTTGTAGATGGGCTGCTGGCCCTTGCAGCTGGTGGCGCTTGAGCAGTTCTGGAACAGCGTGGGTTGTTTGAGCACGCGCTGGCGCGCACTGTTGTAGCGGTACACGACGGTGGTGAACAGGTAGCCGTCTTGGCTGCTGCGCACGCTGGCCTGGCGGCCTGCAGCGTCATAGACAGCAGTCCACGCCTTTGCGCCCTGCCAGTCGTCGACGGTGTTGCCGGCTGCGTCGTGCCCAAGGCTGCGTGCCGGGTTGTCCAGCGCCAACAGGCGGTTGCTGGTGAGGTCGATGATGTGGTTTCTGGGTCCGCTGCTGCCCGTAGTCAGCAAGCGGTTGCCGCTGGCGTCGTAGGCGTAGGTGGCGTTGCCGGTGCTGGTGTTGACTTGCACCAGGCGGCCCAGCTCGTCGTAGGCAAAGCTCTGGTTCAGGGCTGTTGCCGCTGCGGTGGCCGTGCCGGTGTTGCGGTCCAGGTGGGTGTAGGCGCTGATACGGTCTGCGGCGTCGTAGCTGATATCGCGCAGCGCGCCGCCCAGGGGGTAGCGCACCATGCGGGCCGAGCTGTCGAACACACGTTCGTGCCACAGGGGTCCGCCGCTGAATTGCCACTGCCAGGCGCGCACCGCACCGAAGGGCTCGTATTGCAATTGGCTGATGAGCGGTGCTGCTGCGGCTGATGCGTTGTCCGCCAGGCTCAGGCTGCTGGGCAGGCCGCCGCTGTGGGGGATGTAGAGCACGCGGCCCGAGGGGTAGGTGATACTGACCACATGCCCCGCAGCGTCGTAGCTGTAGGCCGTGCTTCGAATGACCAAGGCCTCGGTCTCAAGAAGCTGGCTGGTCTGGGTCAAGCGGCCTTGAGGGTCGTAGCGGTAGGTGCTGTTGCCGCCGGGGAAGCTAGCGCTGGTCAGGCGGCCCACGCCGTAGCTGAAGCTGCTGCCTGTTTGGTCAAAGGTCCAGGTGAAGAGCCGGCTGGGCTGGCCGGCTTGGGTGTAGGTCGTGGCGGTCAGCCGGTTGAGCACGTCGTAGCTGTGGGTGGCCAATGCGCCGCGGCTGTCCAGGCGCGTCTTGAGGTTGCCTGCCGCGTCATAGGTATGGGTGGCCGTGCCGGTGTCGGGGCTGACCAAGCCCGTGCTGTCGCCCAGGCCGTTGCGCGGGTATTGGGTGAGCAGGTTGCGCGGGTCACTGACCTGGGTGACATCTTCGCGGCCGTTGTAGTCAAGCCGGGTGACGCCAGCGCGCGCGTCGGTGGTGTCGCGCCTGCGGTGCAGCCGGTCGTAGCTGTGGCTGGTGCTCAGGCCCAGGCCGGGCACGTTGGGAGCCAGGACAGTGCGGGTGGGGTTCCCTTGGGCGTCGTATTCGAGTTTGACGACAGGGGCGGGGGACACGGGGGGTGGGGCTTGGGCCAGGACAGGCGCTGAGGCTGAGGTCAAAGTGAGCAGGGCAAGCGCGGTGTGAAGCTTCATGTTGCTACTCCCGCCCGGTGATTTGCTGCACGCGGCCCAGCGCGTCGATGCTGCGTGTGAGCACGCGGCGCAGGCTGTTGCCGGGGTCGCGCACTTCTTCAGCCGTGCGGTTGCCCATGTTGTCCAGGGTGTAGCTGATGCTG
>JANNEX010000759.1:0-4807 GCA_031379155.1 Rubrivivax sp. | reverse complement strand
GGCACGGCGGTTGCGCCGTGCATGGTCCGCTGCCGATTCGCGGAACAGCACCGCATCAGGCAGCATCACGCCGGCCATGGCAGCCGTCAGCGGCAGCTCGTGGCACTCCAGCTGCCAATAGCGCTCGGCCAGGGCGGCCAGCGGCTGGGAAGGGCTGCTGGTTGGTGTCATGTGCCTGGCTCCTTGTGGGATGGCTCGTCCGCGCAGATCAGCTCCCGCAGCACCGCGATGGTCCAGTCCGGAATTTCGTAGACGAAGTTATGGCCCGAGCCCTTGGGCGCAAGCACCCGGCGCGAGCGGGTGGACGTGGCGAGGTAGCGTTCACGCGTGGCGGCGAAGAAGCGGAGCATCCTTTGCGCCTGGGCCGCGCTGCCTTGCTGCGCTTCGGGCAGGGCGGCGATGTCACCGTCGCTGTCGTCGCGCGGCCCCACCAGCCACACCGGCAGGTCGCCCAGGTCGCGGTCGTAGACGACCGTGTCCCAGGCCACCGCCGCCACGCCTTCGGGGCTGAGTTCGCTGTAGATGGACGCTTGCGTGAAGAAGGCCGCCGAGCGCGCTTCGACCGCCCGCGCGGCTTCGACTTCCGGGCCCAGCACTTGTCGCGTCGCGTCGATGGCCTTGGCATAGGCCGGTGTCTGCCGCGCCTTGGCCTCGGCGCGTTGCGCCAGGCTCACGCCAAAGAGCTGCGCAAAGCCGCCCAACCAGGCCGCACGGCGCATGTCGCTGAGGGCGCTCAGCCGGGGGCCGAAGACGATGGTCTCCAGCGGCGTCGGGTCCATCAGCACAACGGTGTGCACCAGGTCCGGCCGGCGCCTGGCGATATTGGCCACCAGCAGGCCGCCGAAGGAGTGACCCGCCCAGATGAAAGGCCCCGTCTCGCCGGCACGCTGCAGCGCCAGCACCATCTCATCAGCCTCGCGTGCGGTGGTGCGCGGGAAGGGGCCGGCGTCGCTCCAGCCTGTGCCCGGGCGGTCGATCAGGATCGAGCGTGTCTCGCCGCGAAAAGCGCGGTGCAGGTGGTGGATGGCGTAGCCGCTGGCGTGGCCGCCGGCAAACCAGACGATGGGCGACCGGCCGTTGCGCACCGTGCCTTCGGCCAGCAGGTGAACGCGGTAGCCGCCGAGGTCGACCATCTGCCCAGGCGACGGATGGGCGCGGCGCGCCTTGGCCAGAGTCAGCAGGTGCCGCAGCGACGCCAGTGCGAGCACCGTTGCCACCCACAGGCCCAGCGCCAGCAGCAGCGTGCCGACGCCGCTGCGCAGGATCAGCCACGACGCCCAGGCGGCAGAAGCGACGAGCAAGGCGATCATCAATCCGGCCCAGTCGCGGCTCAGCAGCGCCAACGCGGTGTTACGCCATCGCCGCATGGCTCAAGTGCCCGCAGGCGCCATGGCAGCGGCAGGCTGCTGCCCTTCGCGAAACTCCGGCAGCAGCCAGGCCGCGATCGCGGCAAACACGAAGGCGCCCATCGACACCATCAGGGCCACGTCGTAGCTGCCCGTGTGGTCGTGCACCAGGCCCATCAACCACGGTGCGGTGCCACTGCCGAAAGAGACGGCGACCTGTTGCGTCGCGCTGGCGCGGCCGAAGCTTTCGGAACTGAAGTAGCGCCGCGCGAGAAAAACCGACAGGCTGTGATCGCCCGAATTGAAGACACCGAGCAGCACGGCAGCGGCGATGACCACGCCGACATGGGTGCCGAAGTAGAGCATCACCGTGGCGCCCAGGGGTGCCAGCACGAACAGGCGCGCCAGCCGGGTGGCCGACGTGTGATCGATCAACCAGCCTGCCATCAGGTTGCCGACGAAGCCGCCCGCACCGATCAAGCTCATCGCGCTGGCGGCCTGGGCCAGGCTCATGCTGCGGTCCTGCATCATGGCTGCGAAGTGAACCATGATGCCGGCCACGGCAAAGCCGAACAGCATGTTCCAGAAGGCCAGGATCCACCAGATGCGGTCGCTCAGGAAGGCGCGCATCGAGACGGGCGCAGCCGTTGGGCCGGCGATGACTGCCGGCGCCGGCCCTGCGTTGGCGGGCGCCGCGTCCGTCGGCCGCTCGCGCACCAGGAACCAGGCCGCCAGGCCGCCGAAGACCAAGCTCAACAGGCCCATCACGATGAAGGCCTCGCGCCAGCTGGCGTGGGTGATCACCACGCTGACGATCTGCGGGTGGATCACCGCCCCCACCGTGATCAGCGCGAACAGGATGCCCAGCGCCCGGCCGAAAGCCTTGTCGAACCAGGTCTGCAAGAGCTTGGACAGCGTGAGGAACGACGCACCCGTGGCCGTGAAGATCATCACCAGGCACAACACGTAATAGACCCAGACGCTGCCTTGCATGAAGCCGAAGGCGGCCAGGCTGGCCGACTGCAGCAGCACGCCCCACAGGATCAGCGGGCGCAGTGCCACGTTGTCGATGATCCAGCCCACCAGCGGCAGGATCGCCGGGCCCACCAGCGTCATCAGGGTGAGCGAGAACGTGATGTCGCCACGCGACCAACCCAGCTCCTTCTGCATCGGCAGCATCATCAGGCCAAACGTCGAGCCATAGAGCGAAGTGACGCCAAAGATGGCGACGATGCAGCAGCCGGCGAGCACGCGCCAGCTGGCGGGCGAGTCGACGGCTGCGGTGGCCTTCAATCCGCGCTCAGTAGTCGTAGCGCAATGACACGGTCAGCGTGCGCGGGCGCTGCAGGAAGTACTGCGCAAACGCGCCCACACCCGCCGGCGCGCCGGTGACGCTCTGCACACCCTTCTCGTTGCTCACGTTGCTCAGGCCAGTGGCCAGAGTCAGGTTGCCTTTCACGATGTTCAAGCCCAGGTCCAGGGTGCCATACGCGTCGGCGGGCTTGTTGCCGCCCAGGAACATCACGCGGTCGCCCACGTGGGTGTAGGTGGCGTTGAAGCGGCCCTGCGATTCGAAGGGGCCCGCAAAGCGCGCATTGGCCTGCAAGGCGCCTTGCAACTTGGGCGTGCCAGGCAGACGCGAACCCGAGGGCGCGGTGACAGAGGTGGGCCCACCCGAGGGGATGTCCACCGGCGCGGTGGTCTTGGCGTCGATGTAAGCCAGCGAGACCGCGAAGTCCAGGGCCGTACTCAGGCGGTACCGCAGCGCACCTTCGAGGCCAATGCTGCGTGCCTTGGAGACGTTGGCGATGCCCGACTCGGGCAGGCGGCCATTGGGGATGAAGTAGGTGAACTGCGGATCCTTCCAGTCCAGGTAGAACGCCGTCAGGTCCACCTGGACCCCGGCGCCCGGGCTCAACCGTATGCCGGTTTCGTAGTTCCAGAGGGCGTCGGACTTGAAGGGCTTGAAAGGCGCACTGCCGTTCACCCCACCATAGCGGTAGCCCTTTGAGGCCAGCGCGTACCAGAGGTTTTCGTCGAAGCGGTACTTGAGCGTCAACTTGGGCGTGACACCGCTGTCCTTGCCGTCGGGCGGGGTCACGTTGGACGGCGCGCCGAACTGCGTGCCGGTCTGCGACGACTCCGTCGTCGTGCGGTAGTAGCGGCCGCCCAGGCCGGCACTCCAGCCGCCGCCGAAGCTGAATTCGGTGTCACCGAACAGCGCGGTCTCGGTGCCACCGCCTTTGCTCTGCAGATCGACGAGGTCGGTCAGGCCGAAGAAAGCGGACGGATCGATCTGCTTGGCCGAGCCGCTGGCCTTGCTGGTCTGATAGAACACACCGGCCACGTAGCTGAGGCTGCTGCCCGGGTTGCTGGCGATGCGCAACTCCTGCGACGAGGCCTTGCCCGACGAAGACCCGGGTCGGTACACCTGGGGCAATACCAGGCCGACACTGGCGAAGAGTTCGGTGTCGTCGATGAAGGTCGTGCTCTTGTTGCGCACATGCCCTGTGATCGAGGTCAGCGTCTGGCCGCCGAGGTCGTAGTCGACGGTCAAGCTGTAGAAGTCCGTCGTGCTCGAGCGCCGCGAGTTATTGGGTGCGTTGTGCGCCAGACGATCGGGGCTCGGCGATACGCTGAAGGTGTCGCCTTGTTTGGTCTCTTGCGTGCTGGCCACCAGCGTGGCAGTCAGTGCCTTGACGGGCTTGACGGTCAGTAGCACGCGGCCGCCACTTTGGTGCAGGTCGTTGGCGTCCTTGCTGCCAGTGCCCAGGTTGTCGATGTAGCCAGGGTCCTTGCGGTCGAAGGCCACCACACGCACGGCGGCCATGCCAGCAGAAATCGGCGCATTGAGCATGCCGTAGACCGAGAAGGTGCCTGCGCCTTCGGCAGCCTTGGCGTATTCGCCCTTCACGCTGGCCTCGAACTCGGACATGCGTGGTTTGTTGAAGAGGTAGCGCACCGCGCCGCCCAGTGAGCCAGAGCCGAACAGCACGCCCTGCGGACCGCGCAACACCTCGATGCGATCGAGGTCCCAGGTCAAGGGGTCGAGCACAACGCCCTTGCCCGTGGGCGAGGCCAGCGGCACGTCTTCGAGGTAAGACCCTGTGGGGCCCTGTTGTCCGCCGCTGCCTTCATTGGCCGTGCTGGTGCCGATGCCGCGGATGGTGATGGTATTGCTGGCGATGTCGCCCTTGTTGAACTGCACGCCGGGCGTGAGCTTGAGCGAGTCCTCCTGGTCGCGCGCACCGCGGCGCTCCAAGTCGCTGCCGGCAAGCACCGAGACCGTGCCGGCCACTTCGCGCTGCTTCTCGGCACGTTTGTTGGCCGTGATCACGACTCTTTGCGCGCCGTCCTCTTCGGGCTGGGTCGACGGCCCTTGCTGGGCCTGGGCGGGCAGCGCGGCCAGCAGGCCCGCGGCTGCGAGCGCGGCCACCAGGCCGGTCGTGCGGAACGGAAAG
>JANNEX010000735.1:0-5241 GCA_031379155.1 Rubrivivax sp. | reverse complement strand
TCAGCGCCGCGTTCCAACAAGGCCCGTGCATACAGCGTGTTGCGCGGCGCGCCACTGATTTCTGCCGTTAGCGACACGGCTTGTTTGAGCGGCAATTCACGCAGCAGCACTTGCAGCGTGCGCAGCACATCGGGCGCCAGTGCCGCATCGGCCACGGGCGCGGCAGCCAGGCCGTGCAGCACCAGCACAAATTCGCCGCGCTCGCGGTTGGCGTCAGCCGCCAACCAGGCGGGCAAAGCAGCAGCCGGCAGGGTGACGATGGTTTCAAACTGCTTGGTCAGTTCACGGCACAGGGTGACGCGGCGCTGCGGCGCTGCGGCGGCCAGCGCGGTCAAAAAGCCGCTGATGCGGTGCGGCGCTTCGAACACGACTTGGGTGCGTGGGTCGATGGCCAGGGCCAGCAACGCGGCTTGGCGTTCTGCGCCTTTTGCCGGCAGGAAGCCGACAAAACAGAATCCGCGCCCCACCGTGTCGCCGGCTGCGCACAGGGCCGCCAGCGCGCTGCTGGGCCCCGGCAGCGGCACCACGCGGTGGCCGGCCTGCGCGGCCAAGGCCACCAGCACGGCGCCGGGGTCGCTGATGGCGGGGGTGCCGGCGTCGCTGATGCAGGCCACCGACTCGCCCGCCGCCAGCCGGTGCAGCACCGCAGCGGCGGCAATGTGCTCGTTGTGCGCGTGCAGCGCCAGCAGCGGCTTGCTCAGGCCCAAATGGCGCAGCAGTTGTGCGCCCACACGCGTGTCCTCGCAAGCCACGGCGTCCACCAGGCCCAGCACGTGCACGGCACGCAGGCTCACATCGGCCAGGTTGCCGATGGGCGTGGCCACCACGTAGAGTGTGCCGCTGGGGTGGTTTTGCGCGCCGGCCGCGTCAGCCGCAGCACGGTGCAACAAGGAGGGGTCGATGTTCAAGGCGGGGGAGGTTTTCAAACCCGGCGCAGCCGCCGAAGACCGCGCGCTGCACTGGCTAAGCCAGCGTGGCTTGACGCTGGTGCAGCGCAATTATCGGGTGGCGCGCGGGCCGCGCTCACGCGGCGGCGAGATCGACCTGGTCATGCGTGACACCCACGGCACGCTGGTGTTTGTGGAAGTGCGCCAGCGCACCAGTGCCAATCACGGTGGCGCCGCAGCCAGCGTGGGTGCGGCCAAACAGCGCAGCCTGGTGCTGGCGGCGCAGCATTTCTTGCGCCGCTTTGAAGCGCCGCCGCCTTGCCGCTTTGACGTGGTGGCCATCGACGGCGAGCAGCTGCAATGGCTGCAAGCGGCCTTTGACGGCGCTTGATGCGGGCTGACTCATCTGGGAACTGAAGCCGCGAAACGCCGTCATATGATCCGTGACCATGCTTGAACAGCGCATCCAGCAGCAATTCTTCGACAGCGCTGACCTTCAATACCGCTGCGCAGAAACGCTGGCGCGGCCGATTGCCGATGCGGCGGCCGCGCTGCTGGCGGCCATCACCGGCGGCGGCAAGTTGCTGGTCTGTGGCAGTGGCGCAGGTGCTTCTTTGGCGCCGCACATGGCGCGCTTGTTCACCGGCCGCTTTGAGCGTGAGCGCCCGCCGCTGGCCGCGCTGGCGCTGGGCGCGTTGCCGGCCCAAGAGGTCAAGGCGCTGGGTCTGCCGGGTGACGTGCTGCTGTTCATCGACGAAGCCGACGGCGACAGCACGGCCGTGATCTCGGCCGCGCAGGCCAAGGACATGACCATCGTGGTGCTGGCCGGGCGTGGCGCGGCGGCCTTTGAAGAAATGCTGGCCGAAACCGACGTGCTGGTGGCGGTGCCCAACGAGCGTGACGCTCGCGTGGCCGAGATTCAGTTGCTGGTGTTGCACTGCCTGTGCGACGCCGTTGATTTTCAGTTGATGGGAGACCAGGAAACATGACACCTACGCCACGTACTGTCCGCCTCATTGCAGCGTTAGCGCTGGCGGCTTTGGGGGCAGCTTGTGCACCGCTGCTCATTGGTGGCGCTGTCATTGGCGGCGGCCTGGTGGCCAGCGACCGGCGCACCACCGGCATCCAGATCGAAGACGAGAGCATCGAGCTGCGTGCCGCCGCGCGCATACGCGAACAAGCCACGCTGGGCCAGGTCAGCGTCACCAGCTACAACCGCCTGGTGCTGCTGACCGGCGAGGTGCCGGGTGCGGCCGAGCGCAACGCCGTCGAGCAAGCGGTGGCGCGTGTGGAAAACGTGCGCAGCGTCGTCAATGAAGTGGTGGTGGCGCCCAACAGCGCGCTCAGTTCACGCTCAGCCGACCGTGTGCTGGCCACCAAGGTCAAGGCGACCATGGTGGATGCCAAGGACGTGCAGGCCAACGCCTACAAGGTGGTGGCCGAGCGGCGTGTCATCTATCTCATGGGCAAGGTGACCGAGCGCGAAGCCAACCGCGGCGCCGAACTGGCCAGCCAGGTCAGCGGCGTGGAAAAGGTGGTCAAGGTCTTCGAGATCGTGAGCGAAAGAGAATTGGCCGGTGTCGTCACTCCGGCGCCGGTGGGCACGGCGGCTTCGGCGCCACGCTGAATTCGAGCGTTAGGTCCTCAGCACCTCAGCCGCTGATTGACACCCAGCGCTCCAAGCGCTGATTGACACCCAGCGCTCCAAGCGCTGATTGACACTCAGCGCTTCAGCCGCTGGATCAGGCTCGACGTGTCCCAGCGCTGCCCGCCCTGCGCCTGGACTTCGGCATAGAACTGGTCCACCAGCGCCGTCACCGGCAGTTGTGCGCCGTTGCGCCGCGCTTCGTCCAGCACCAAGCCCAAATCCTTGCGCATCCAATCCACGGCAAAGCCGAAGTTGAACTGGCCGGCCAGCATGGTCTTGCCACGGTTGTCCATCTGCCAGCTTTGTGCCGCGCCTTTGCTGATGACGTCCAGCACCTGGGCCATGTCCAGCCCCGCGCGCTGACCAAAGGCCAGCGCTTCGGCCAGGCCTTGCACGAGGCCGGCAATGCTGATCTGGTTGACCATCTTGGCCAACTGGCCGCTGCCGCTGGTGCCCAGCAAGGCGGCGGCGCGCGCAAAGGCCATGGCCACGGGTTGGACGGCGGCAAAGGGCTCGGTGTCGCCACCACACATCACGGTTAGGGCTCCGTTGACGGCACCGGCCTGGCCGCCGGAGACGGGGGCGTCGATGAAGTGCAGGCCGGCCGACTTGGCGACGCCGTGCAACTCGCGGGCGACTTCGGCCGAGGCGGTGGTGTGGTCGACAAACACGGCGCCGGCTTTCATGCCCGCAAAAGCACCGTCGGCGCCCAGTGTGACGCTGCGCAGGTCATCGTCATTGCCCACGCAGGCAAACACGATGTCGGCTCCTGCTGCTGCCTGGCGCGGTGTGGTGGCTGTGTTGCCGCCGTATTCAACGGCCCAAGCCGCCGACTTGGCGGCCGTGCGGTTGTAGACCGTGATGCTGTGGCCGGCGCGCGCCAGGTGGCCGGCCATGGGGTGGCCCATGACGCCCAGGCCCAGGAAGGCGACGCGACGGGGGTTGATCTTTTCGTAATTGCGGGGTGTGCTCATGCCCGCATGCTGCCATGAAGTGAGGTCAGACCACCTTCATGTGCTCGGTGCCAGCGGCCAAATCGGTGCTGCGCGCACGCGCACTTTGCAGCTTGATCTGCAAGCGCAGGTCGTTCACCGAATCGGCGTTGCGCAGCGCGTCTTCATAGGTCACGTGGCGGCCTTCGTAGAGGTCAAACAGGCTCTGGTCGAAGGTTTGCATGCCGAGCTCACGGCTGCGTTTCATCAGCTCTTTGATCTCGGCGATTTCGCCCTTGAAAATCAGGTCGCCGACCAGCGGCGTGTTGAGCAAGATCTCGACGGCCGCCACGCGGCCACGGCCTTGTTCACGCGGCAGCAGGCGCTGGCTGACGAGGGCCTTCAAGTTCAGCGACAGGTCCATCAGCAACTGCTGGCGGCGCTCTTCGGGGAAGAAATTGATGATGCGGTCCAGCGCCTGGTTGGCGCTGTTGGCGTGCAGCGTGGCCAGGCAGAGGTGACCGGTTTCGGCAAAAGCCACAGCGTGGTCCATGGTCTCGCGGTCGCGGATTTCGCCCATCAAGATGACATCGGGCGCCTGGCGCAATGTGTTCTTCAGCGCCGCTTCCCAGCTGTCGGTGTCTATGCCCAATTCGCGCTGCGTGACGATGCAGTTCTTGTGCGCGTGCACAAACTCCACCGGGTCTTCAATGGTGATGATGTGGCCAAAGGAGTTTTCATTGCGGTGGTCAACGATGGCCGCCAGCGACGTGCTTTTGCCCGAGCCCGTGGCGCCCACAAAAATGACCAGACCGCGTTTGGTCAGCGAGACTTCTTTGAGCACCACCGGCAAGCCCAAGCCGTCAATGGTGGGCAGCGTGGCCGGGATGGTGCGAAAGACCAAACCCACCTGGCCCTGCTGCACAAAAGCATTGACGCGAAAACGCCCCACGCCGGAGGGCGAAATGGCGAAGTTGCATTCTTTGGTGCGCTCGAATTCAGCGCCCTGTTTGTCATTCATGACCGCGCGCGTCAGCGCCAGCGTGTGCTGGCCCGTCAGCGGCTGCGGGCTGACCTTGGTGACCTTGCCGTCGACCTTGATGGCGGGCGGGAAGTCGGCGGTCAGGAACAGGTCAGAGCCATTGCGGCTGACCATCAGGCGCAGCAGGTCGTTGACAAACTTGGATGCTTGGTCGCGTTCCATCTACGGGTCCTAACCTGGGAAGTTCTCAGGGATTTTTGCCTTCGACCTTGCCTCGGCCGGAGAGACAAGATTGCGCCGCACCAGATCAGACAGATTCTGGTCCAGCGTCTGCATGCCCAGGTTCTGGCCGGTCTGGATGCTGCTGTACATCTGCGCAATCTTGTTTTCGCGGATCAGGTTTTTGATGGCGCTGGTGCCCAGCATGATCTCGTGCGCCGCGACACGGCCGCTGCCGTCTTTGAGCTTGCACAGGGTCTGCGAGATGACGGCCACCAGCGACTCTGACAGCATGGCGCGCACCATCTCTTTTTCAGCCGCTGGGAACACGTCGACGACACGGTCGACGGTCTTGGCCGCGCTGCTGGTGTGCAAGGTGCCAAACACCAGGTGGCCGGTTTCTGCGGCAGTCAGCGCCAGGCGTATGGTCTCCAGGTCACGCAATTCGCCCACCAAAATGGCGTCGGGGTCTTCGCGCAGCGCGCTGCGCAGCGCGTTGTTGAAGCTCAGCGTGTGCGGGCCGACTTCGCGCTGGTTGATCAAACACTTTTTGCTTTCGTGCACAAATTCGAT
>JANNEX010000629.1:0-4082 GCA_031379155.1 Rubrivivax sp. | reverse complement strand
CGTGGCTGAAGATGTCGTTCACGTCGTCGGCAGCCATGGCTTGATGGAACTGTTCAAGCACCAAGGGCGCGGCGCTGGCGCCCTGGCCCAAGGCGGCAAGGGTTTGGGCGGCGGCCAGGCGGTAGTCCCAGATCGGCGTGGACAGGGTCCAGCGTGCGGATCGCACATCGGCCAGCGCGCGCAGGGCGATGTCAGCGCCGCGTGCGTCGCCCAGCTCTTTCAAGCCGGCCAGGGCGCTGATCAGGCTCTGGTTTTTCCATGACGGGTGCGCGGGCAGGGCCGCCAGTGCGTCAAAGGCCAAGACGCTGCGTGTTTTGCCCAGGGCGATGGCGGCGGCGTTGATGACGCGGTCGCTGGGGTCTTTCAGGTGGGACAAATACAGCGCCGTGTAGCGCGCTTCTTGGCTCAGGCCCAGCAGACCGATGGCGCCAGCGCGCATCCACGAGCCTTCTTGCTGAATCACCTTGAGCAGCAAGGCCGTGGTGGCGCCGTCCAGTGGTGCCGCTTGCAGGGCCGGCGCTGGCGTCAGCACACCGCGCAATTGTTGCAAGGCGTTGAAGCGCAAGCGCCAGTAAGTCGGGCTGGTGATCACATCACGCAAGCCGGCCAGGATGTCTTGACGCACGGCATGCGGTGTCGCCATGTCCTTGGCCACGGTGCCCAACTCACCCAGCGCCCAGTTGCGGCCCGCAGCGTCGCGGCTGTGGCGCAACTGCTGCAAGAGCTCGGTCACGGGTTTGTTGAATTTCAACTCTTTGAGCCAACTGCCTTCAAAGTCAAAGTGCAGCCAGCGGGGTGCTTGGGCGGCGGCAAACTCAAACACGTTTTGCGCTTGAGGCTTGAGCCAGACACGCTGGATGCGGCCTTCGATGTCGATGTCCACATGGCCTTGGAAGTGCGCGGCCTTGCCGTCGGCGGGCTGCTGATTGACCAGCAGCCTGATCTTCTGGGTGCTGGCCTCAAAGCTGTAGCTAACGTCGAAAGTTGGGTGATCCGCCCGGTGCAGCCACTGGTCGAAAAACCAGGCCATGTTTTTCCCCGTGTCCTTGCCCACCACGGCGTGCACCGAAGCCAGAAAGTCGCTGCTGTGCACCGCCTTGCCACCCTGGGCGGCGACGTAGTGGCGCAGCACCGCGCGCCAGGCCTCGTCGCCCAATTCAAGCCGCAGCATGTGCAGCACGGCGGCACCGCGCGAGTAGGGCGCGTTGCCTGAGGCGTGCGCTGCGGCGTTTTCGGATGCGTTGGCCACCACGGCTTCACGCTTGCCACTCTTCCAGTCGGCCAAGGCCGTGCCTTGGTCGCCCAGCAATTGCCACAGCAAATGTTCATCGCGGCCGTGCGCGTGTTCGGCCCACAGGCCGCCAGCGTGGTGGGCGAAGGCGCGGTCCAGCCAGGCCTGGCCCCAGGTGGCCGCACTCAGGTGGTTGCCAAACCACTGCTGCGCCAAAGCTTCGGCTTGCAGGCCGTCCCACAGGTAGATAAAGTCGGCGTGGGTGCCGTGGTCGTCGACCATGTTTTCGCTTTGCACCGCCAGGCCCGCAGCCGACTGGCCCCAGGGAAAGTCCTGCACAAAAACCTGCGTGTAGCTCGGGTGCGGCAAGGGCTTGCCGGTGAGCTGGCTGAAAAAGTCCAGCATCTGGGGCAGCAGCACCACGCTGTCGCGTGTGGCTTGCAACTCGTCCGGGTAGCTCAGGTTGTGCAGCGTGCTGCCGACGTGCTTTTTGGCGCGCTTTTTGGAGGCGCCGACGTCGACAAATTCACCCACCACAAAGGCCATGCGGTGACTGGCTTGCGTGCTGTCGGTTTTGAAGTGGAAGCGGCGCTGCTGGCCGGCGACTTCCTTGACGCTGACCAGGCGGCCTTGTGCCACCACCATCAAGGGTTTGGGCACCGTGGCCGTGAACTCGCTGGTGTGGCGGTCTTCGGGTGAATCAAAGCCGGGCATCCAATAGCGGTTGGCACCGGGCTCGGCGCTGGACCAGATTTGCGCGCGCTTGCGCAAGTCGCTGGCGTTGGGCGAAAAAAAGCGCAGGCCTTTGCCGGTGCTGCCGCCCAGGTTTTGTGGGTCGCTGTGGTTAAGGTGGTTGGTGCGGTAGCTGACTTTGAGCGTTAGCGTTTCACTGGGCCGGTAGTCACGGTCTAGCAGGATGAGCAGGCCGTTGTCGCGCTCGCCGCCGTCGTAGCGAAAGGCCAGCGTGGAGCCGCCCGCCAACGTTACCGACGCAATTTCCAGCTTGCCTGCGTCCAGCGCCACCTGGTTCGCCACGGCCAGCGGCGACAGTGTCAAGGTGGCGCTGCCAAGCGCGCGGCGCGCCGCCCAGTCAAACTGCAAGTCAATGGCCACATGTTTGATATTGACGTTGCGTGACCGGCCTGGCGCGGCTTGCAGGCTCGTTGGGCTTGCGGCCGAAGAAGCAGCCACTGCCGCTTGGCACAAGGCGCAGGCGCAAGCCAAAGCGGTCAGCGCGCCCAGGCCAACGGCCTGACTCTTGAAGTGAGTGGAGTTCATGTTTGTCGCAAAGTGTTTGGGCAAAGCCTGGCCCCGCGCGGACACCGCGCGCACCAGGCATCAAGCAATGGGTTGAAGGGGCTGGCGGGATTCAGCCGCGTCGGCGCTGCGCCGCCAGGCGCCGCCCCGAAGGCGCACCCGGCGAGCCCAGCGCATGCCAGGCGCGGCGCAGTTGCAAGTCAGAGCTGAAGCCCGCCGTTTCTGCGGCATGCGCCACCGAGCTGCCAGCTTCCAGCGCCGTGCGCGCCAGCGCCATGCGTATGCCGCGCACATAGGCCAGTGGTGTGGTGCCGGCGTGCTCGGCAAACAGGCGGTTCAGCGTGCGCGGCGTGGTCAGCGCCACAGCGGCCATGCGCTGCGTGTCCCAGGCTTCGCGCGGCGCGCGCGAGACGGCGTCTTGCACACGGTGCAAACGAGCGTTCAAGTGCTGGCGGTGCGCCAAAAAAGGCGACAACTGCGGGTCATCGGGCCCCCGGCGCAGCGCCACGGCCATGTGCTGTGCGACGCGCGCCGCGACCACGGCGCCGCAGTGTTCGGACACCAGGTGCAAAGCCAGGTCGATGCCGGCCGTGACACCGGCGCTGGACCACAGCGAGCCGTCGGCGACAAACACGCGGTCGCGCACCACCGTGGATTTGGGCGCGGCCTGTTCCAGATAGTCCAGGTCCAGATGGTGGGTGGTGACACGGTGGCCGTCGAGCAAGCCCGCTGCAGCGGCCAGTAGGGCGCCCGAGCACACGGTGACCAGGCGCAGCCCGCTGTGGTTGGGCCGCAGCCGCGCCAGCCAGTCGACGACAGCGCGGTCTTCGCGGTTGTCGGCGCGCTGGTCAACTTTGCGCGCGCCGGTGCCGGTCTTGCCCACGATGACCACCCAGGCCGGCGCGGCAATGTGCTGCGGCAGCGGCAACAGGCCGGCCAGTTGCACACCCACCGAACTGATCGCCGTGGTCTCGGGTGCCACAAAGCGCAGCGCGAAGGGGGGCGCGGCGTGGGCATCGTCCACCGTGGCTTCGAGGTTGGCGATGCGAAAGGCCTCGGCCGGCCCGGCCCAGTCCAGGATCAGGCTGCCGCAGGGCAGCACAAACACCACGTCAAGTGGCGCGGGCATGCTGGCTTTCGTCCACCACGGTCAGGGCTTGCTGCACGCCCAGCACGCGGGCAAAGCGTTCGTCCAGCACGGCAGCAGTGCGGCTGCGGATGTCGGCCACTGTCAGGGTCTGGCCGCCTGGCAAGGGCATGTCCCAGGTCAACGTGGCTTGCGGCACAAACAGCACTTGCCAGCCCAGGTCAGAGGCGTGGCGGGTGGTGGTTTCGCAGCACTGCTCAGTACGGATGCCGCTGACGAAGATGCGGCGCAAACCGCGCTCCAGCAGCCACACATCCAGCCCCGTGCCCACCAGCGCGCTGTGGCGGGTTTTATAGGTGGTGAAAGCGGCTTCAAAGTCGGCCAGGCCCTCGAGCGGCCGCACCATGCCCGAGCTGCGCGAGAACGGGTCGCTGCTGTCGCCGTGAGCGTGTTCATGGATAACCCGCACGATGGGCAAGCCGCGCTCTTGTGCGCCTTGGATCAGCG
>JANNEX010000588.1:0-1809 GCA_031379155.1 Rubrivivax sp. | reverse complement strand
GGCCCAGATTTCCATGCCGTGGCGCACCTTGCCTTTGAGTCCTGAGAGCAGCAGCGTGACGCGGATGTGCTCACCGCGTTTGAGCGTGTGCGCCAGCGCCAAAAAGCCCGCGCCGGCCATCAGGTAGCCGGCATACGCATCCGTGCCCGGCACATGAAAGTGCAGCAAGCGGCTGACCACCGACAGCAGCACCATCACCAGCAGGCCCACCATGAACAGGGCGGCCAGCCAGGCGGCGGCGTCATACAGCGCGTCAAGCAGCTTGCGCACGCTGCGCTTACTTGAGGTAAGCGTCGACCAGGGCCTGGCCTTCGGCACCGGCGCGCGCCAGCCACTCCTTGAGCATCACGTCGCCGGCCTTTTTCATGTCGGCAGTGAACTGCGCCGTCGGCTTGAGGATTTGCATGCCGCCGCCCTTGAGCTTGTCCAGCGTTTCGCCGTTGGCTTTTTGGCTGGCCAGCACGCCACGCGC
Organism: Rubrivivax sp.; assembly: GCA_031379155.1. GTDB lineage: Bacteria > Pseudomonadota > Gammaproteobacteria > Burkholderiales > Burkholderiaceae_C > Rubrivivax. The sequence goes on along the minus strand of JANNEX010000588.1, from coordinate 1,337 downwards.
TTCAGCGTCGGCAGCGGCTTTCATCACGGCCGCTTTGGTCGGTGCGTCCAGCGCGTCAAAGGCCGTCTTGTTGACGAAGATCAGGTTGCGCGGCAGCCAGGCCTGGGTGTCGTACCAGTACTTCACGTGTTCGTGCAGCTTGGCGTCCCAGCCGGTGCTGCCGCTGCTGATCATGCTGTCGACGACGCCGGTGGCGAAGGCTTGGCTGACTTCGGCCGCCTGGATGGTCACCGACTGTGCGCCCACCAAGTCACCCAGGCGGCTGGTGGCCGGGTTGTAGGCGCGCCACTTCAGGCCTTTGAGGTCGGCCGCACTGGCCAAAGGCTTCTTGGAATAAACGCCCTGCGGCGGCCAAGGCACCGAGTAAAGCGCGACCAGACCTTGTTCGGCCAGCTTCTTGTCGAAGAAGGGTTTGGAGACCTTCCACAGCTTCATGCTTTCTTCGTAGCTGTCGGCCAAAAAGGGCAAAGAGTCAGCGCCGAACAGTGGCCATTCATTGGCGAAATTGGAGATCAGCACCTCACCGGCCTGGGCCTGCCCGCCTTGCACGGCGCGCTTGATTTCGGGGCCTTTGAACAGGCTGGCGTTGGGGTGCAGCGTGATCTTGAGCTTGCCGCCGGTGGCGGCGTCGACGTCGGCCACAAACTGCGTCAGGTTGATGGTGTGAAAGTTGGTGGCGGGGTAGGCGGTGGGCAGGTCCCACCTCACCTGGGCTTGTGCGGTGGCCGCGAAGGTGGCGGCAACGGTGGCGGCCAGCGACAGCGCAGCAGCACCGAGCCAACGGCGGCGAAATGGGTTTGTGGTGAAGGGCATGGGTGACTCCTGGTGTGATGAACGGCGAAGCGCGCAGGGCTGTCGCGGCAGCCTCAAGCATAGGGGCGAGCGGGCCTGCTCAAGCAGCGGGCTTCCACCGAGCCGGGTTGATGAATGCCATCAACTTGCCATCAACCCATCCATTGGCTGACTGGCACCGCAGTGTCTTGCAGCTCTTGGCTCAGCACATCAATCAGCGCTGGGCCGTCGTGCGCCAGCGCGGCTTTGAGCGCGGCGTCCAACTCTGCCGGGTCTTGCACACGCCAGGCTTTGACGCCAAAGGCTTGCGCCACACGGGCATGGTCGGTGCGGCTGAAGTCGACCGAGAAGTAGCGCTGCCCGTAGCCAGCTTTCTGGCTGGCCTTGATCCAGCCGAAGACCGCGTTGGACATGACGATCATCTTCAGTGGCACTTGGCGGCGCACCAGCGTTTCCAACTCACCGCAGGTGAAGCCAAAGCTGCCGTCGCCCATCACCGCCACCACCGTGGCCTGCGGGCGGCCGATGGCCGCGCCTATGCCGGC
>JANNEX010000513.1:0-3225 GCA_031379155.1 Rubrivivax sp. | reverse complement strand
ACGGCACTGGCACGCCGGGCAACGACGCGGCCGAAGACAAGGCCGTGAGCAGCGTCTTTGGCCACGCGCTGCCGTGCAGCAGCACCAAGGGATTCACGGGCCACACGCTGGGCGCAGCGGGCGGCGTGGAAGCGGCCATCGTCATGCTGGCGCTGCAACACGGCTTCATGCCGGCGGGGCTGAACGTGCAGGCGCTGGACCCTGCGCTGCACATCCACTACCTGCGCCAGCCACGCGAACAGACGCTGCGAGTCGTGGCCAGCAATTCTTTTGGCTTCGGCGGCAGCAACGCCAGCCTGATTTTTGGGGCCGCACGGTGAGCTTGAACGTACCGCATCGCGATCAATGACATAAGTGCGACAGGCGTCGCACGGCCCGCCGGCGGCAGGCGCCCCACGTGGCCCCAGCGTCCGCCGCAGGGCGCTCAGCCACCGTTGAGTCTTCTCACCCTGGCCGGCGCAGCCCGGCCTGCGGCGCCTGGTGGCCTAGGAGCGCAGCGTGTCGGCCAGACCCGAGCACACCTCAAGCAGATGCCGGACGGTAGTGGCACCCGCTTGCGCAGCCTCAGCCCGCGCACCACCGAAGCCGAGTTAGTTCGACACCGGCTGCTCCAGTTCGAGCAGGTCGTCGAGCACCCCGTCGTCCCAGTCTGTCACGTCAACGATCCGTCGCGCAAGGTGGGCGCTGGCCGCATCACCCGTTGCCGGCAACGCAGTGTCGTCAGGGTTGTGGCCATCGAAACCTAGCGTCAGCCTTGGACGGTAGGCTTCCAGACGGTTCGCGCAAGACGCATCAGGTTGCCACCCAGCACGGACTGCAGATCGGCCTCGGCATAACCCCAGTCGAGCAGGATCTGCACGACGCTGTCGAGCTGCTCGGGTGCCACCATGCGCACGCCTTTCTCGTAACCCAGTTCGGCCGGAAAAGTGTGGCCCATCTTGGCCAGGTAATCGTCGAGCTCCTGGGTGTCGAACACATAGTCCAGCCCCAGCGCCACATGCTGCGGCCCGACAAGCTGGGCCACGTGGTCGATGTGGCGGGCAAAGGTCTCGCTGCGGTTGTCGTTGTTGCCCAGGAAGGTGCCGATGCCGTTGACGCCGACCACGCCACCGGTGGCCGCGCAGGCGCGGATCAGGTCGTCGGGGATGTTGCGCGGGTGGGCATGCAGGGCACTCGGGTTGCTGTGCGAGAAGATTACCGGCCGGGTCGCCACGTCGAAGACATCGCGCACTGTGCGGTGCCCCGTGTGGCTGCAGCAGACCTGCATGCCCACCCGTTCCATCTCGGCTATCACTTCACGACCATAGGCCGTCAGACCGGTGTCTTCGTCCTGGCAGCCACCGCCGACCGGGTTGTTCTGGTTGTAGGCCAGCAGCATCCAGCGCACGCCCAGGTCGTGGTAAAGCGCCACCAGGCTCGGTTGGTCGGCCACGGCATTGGCGCCTTCGATGTCAAACCCCACCGCCAGCAGGCCTGTGGCATGCGCGCGCTCGATGTCGTCGGCGGTGCTCATCAGCACGTACTCATCGGGCCGCGCCTTGAGCCAGTGCCGCATGCTGGCCAGTGTGCGCACATGCTCTTCGATGCCCATCTCGCCAAAGCCGACATTGAGCATCACCGCGCTGACCCCGGCGGCGCGGTAGCGCTGCAACTGCGGCAGAAAGGAGGTGTCGTGCCAACGCCCAACCGGCATGCAGCCGTGGTTGTCCCACACGACGCAGTTGCGCAGCAGGGTGGCGGCGTTTGCGCGGGTCGGCGGTGAAGTCGAATTCATGCAGCACGGACCTTAGGCCAGACCCGACCGGATTGGGTTAGGCTGCGCACACGGATATTTAGGAGCATCGACCCTATGCCCAACCGTGCCAAGTCGCCGGCCAAGGATGCCTGGTCGCCTTTGGACTTCGACCAGGAAGCCTTCCGGGCCGGCGCCACCGAACAGAGCTTCAAGCGCTTCGCTCGCCAGGGCGTGCGCACCCTGCATGCACACGAAGGCGGCAGCGGCACGTCAGACACGGTGCGGCTGGACGACAACCTCTTGCTAACGGTGATCAACTGCGTGCTGCCGCGCACGGTGCGCTGGCGCTACGACACCGACGAGGCATTGATCATGCTGCGTGCGTCGCTGTGTTGCGATGTCGCCTTCGAGGTCGGCAGCACGGCCCCCCTGGTCTTCAACCGCCCCGAGGTGACGCTGGTCTGCCTGCCCAAGGGCCGGCCGCCGACCGTGGACATTGCCGGCGGCGCGCGGCAACAGGGCATGGTGGCGATCTTCCGCGCTGCCAGCTTTGCGGCGCGCTATGGGCTGCAGCTGGCCGACTTGCCTCCGGTGGTACGCGACGCGGTGACCGGCTCGGCCGAGGTCGGCCGCATCGCGTCGTTCCCGCTCGACCACCGCCTGGCCGGCCTGCTGGCCGACACCATCGACACAAGGCTGGATGGTGAGTTGCGTGTCGTGCAGTACGCCGGCCGCCTGGCCGAACTGGTGGCCTACACGCTCGACGCGATGCAGCACACGCCCTTGCTGCGCGGCACCGCCCTGAACCGCCTGCGCGATGTGGAACTGGCCCACGCCGCCCTGCGCCGGCTGGAGCTCGACTACCGCAAGCCGCCGCTGTTTGCCGACCTGGCACGCGAGATCGGCACCAACCAGAACAAGCTCAAGGCGGTGTTCAAAGAGGCCTTCGGCGCGACGATGGCCGGCTACTGCCTGGAGCGCCGCATGCGCGAGGCGCAGCAACTTCTGCTGGAAGCCACCCTGACCATCGCCCAGGTGGCCGAGCGCGTGGGCTACGAACATCAGAGCAGCTTTGCCGCAGCCTTCAGCAGCCACGTCGGCATGTCACCGCGCCAGTATCGCCAGCACCGGGCGCCCTTCAGCCTGCCGCTGAATTCGGCCGGTGCCGACGCACACAGCCAAGCCTAGGGTTCACCCGAGGCCGCAACGCGCGCGGGCGCAGGCCCGTGTCGTTCGCCTAAATTTTCGGTGCAAGGGCGAACGCTGCTGGCATGCGTCGCACCTATCGTTCGGCGGAGTCTTCAGCCACCCTGCCCAAGAAGGACCCGCACCATGACCACGAAGCAAAGCTTTCCGTTCCGCACGACCGGCCTGGTGGCCGCGCTCGCAGCCGCGGGCCTGCTGGCCGCGCTGCCCGCCCAGGCCCAGCAAGGGCCGTCGACCCAGCCCGAAGAGGACGGCGCGCAAAGAGTCGTGATCACGGCCAACAA
>JANNEX010000798.1:0-3700 GCA_031379155.1 Rubrivivax sp. | reverse complement strand
ATACCAGGATTACAACGCCGAACTCAACGGCCTGCCCTGGGAAAGCGAAGACTACGAATTCACCAGTGGCACGCTGAGCAACAACGGCAAGGACGTGGAGTTCAGCGTGCACGTCAACAAGACCACCGGGCAGTACTCGGTGAGCGCCAGTGAACTGCTGGAGATCAAGGTGCGCGCGGCGGCGCTGTTTGCCGGCGTCAGCGGCAAGGACTTGGCGGCCAAGCTGGATGGCGGTGGCGGGCCCGGGCGCCAGGGGCCGCTGCACTGAGCTTGCTCAGTCCCAAGGCGCGGTGTTGTCGGCGCCGCTGTCCGGCCCTTTGTCGCCGGCCGGCTTGGAAGCAACTGCCGGAAGGTCGCGCTTGCGCGGCCCGCCCAGCGCATCCACCAAGTCAGGCAGCAGCCGCGCCAATTCGCCCGTGGCCAGTGCCACGTCGGCGTCAAAGTGAGTGTCATCACCCGCGCTCTTGCCACCTTCGGCGCTGCTGTTTTCCAGCACCACGTCGAGCAGCTTGATCTTCTTCAAGGCACCGGCTTCGGTCAGCACAAACGACACCCGGCTGGCCCAGGTCAGCGCCAATTGGGTCGGCAGCTTGCCTTGTTTGATGTGCTCGCCCACCTCGGCAATATCCAGCGTGTGGCGGGCGTAACGCACGGTGGCTTTTTCGCTGTCGGGCTGCTTGAGTTCGCAGTCGCGGTCCAACGTGAAGCCGCTGGGTGCTTCTTTGTCGCTGAGCCACGCGGCCATGGCGGTGGCGGGTGAGAGTTCGGTCTGCAAGGGGCTCAGCTTCAAGCCGCCGCCCAGCAGCTCGGCCAGGCGCGTCAACACCGCGTCGGCCTTTTTCATGCTGCCGCTGTCCACCAGCACCAGGCCGGCTTTGACGTCCAGCCACACCAGCGTGGCGCTGCGTTTGGGGAAGGCCCGTGGCATCAAGGTGTGGATGATTTCTTCCTTGATCTGGCGCACCTGTTTGCCCTTGGGGCGGCGGCCGGTCTGGGTTTCGATCTTGTCCAGCTGGGCTTCAAGTTCTGTCTTCACCACCGGGCCAGGCACGCCCTTGGTTTCAGTGCGCAGCTTGAGGATGATTTGCCCGCCGACGTTCTCGGCCAGCACCGCATGTTTGTCGCCGCGCGGCGCTACCCAGCCTGCTGATTCGGCTTGTGTGGCGCCGCACTCGGCAAAGCGCGCAGCGTCCAGGCGCTGTTCAAACTGGGCCAGCGTGGGCTGTTCCCATTCATCGATGTGAAAGACAAGGGCGTTCTTGAACATGGGTGGCGATAGAAGGTTTAGGCCGTCGGCGCGGGCAGCGCACGACAGCCGAGATTGCGCTCGGTTTTGCAGTTAGCTTGGCGCTTGGTTTTGGGAATACGCCAAGCGCACGTAGATAGGCGCAAAGGCCTCGGCCTGTGTCACTTCCAGCAGCCGCTCGCGCGACAGCTCGAGCATGGCAATGAAGGTCACCACCAGCACCGGCGTGCCGCGCGTGGTGTCAAACAGGTCGTGGAATTCGACAAAGCGTTTGCCTTGCAGTTTGCGCAGCACGATGCTCATGTGCTCGCGCACGCTGAGCTGTTCCCGCGTGATGGTGTGGTGGGCGCTGAGGTTGGCGCGCTGCAAGATGTCGCGCCAGGCCTGGCGCAGGTCGTCGGCGTTGACCTCGGGCCAGCGCGGTTGCAAACTTTGTTCGATGTGCACCTGCGCGCGCAAGAAGTCGCGGCCCAGCAGCGGCAACTTGTCCAGCTTGGCCGCACCCAGCTTGATCTGCTCGTACTCCACCAGGCGGCGCATCAGTTCGGCGCGCGGATCTTCTGCTTCGCCACCATCAGCACTTTTCTTGGGCGGCAAGAGCATGCGGCTCTTGATCTCGATCAGCATCGCCGCCATCAGCAGGTATTCGCTGGCCAGTTCCAGGTTGTGCTTGCGGATCTGGTCGACGTATTCCAGGTACTGGCGCGTCACGCTGGCCAGCGGAATGTCCAGGATGTTGAAGTTTTGGCGCCGGATGAGGTAGAGCAGCAGGTCCAGCGGGCCTTCAAAGGCTTCGAGAAAAACTTCCAGCGCGTCGGGCGGGATGTAAAGGTCGTGCGGCAGCCGAAACAGCGGCTCGCCGTACAAACGCGCGACTGCGATCTGATCCACGACTTGGGGTTGAGGCTCTGCCGCCTGCTCGGCAAGCGCTTGCGCCAGCACTTCGGCGTTCAAGACTTGGTTTTCGTGTCGGTATGGGTCTGGTAGACGTAGCCCTGTTGCGCCACCTGGGCATCCAGCCAGTCGGCCTGGGCGCTGCGGTCGAGCGAGCGGTCCCACAGCAGGGCGCGGCCGGCGCGCTGTTCAGCTTCCAGCGTCGGCTTGTTGGCCTTGAGCTGTTCAATGAAGCTGGTGACGTCGGATTTGTAAGGCTTCCAGAACAAAGGCATAGGTCGGGCCGGTGGTGGGCAGGGGCAGAATCCAGGGTCGATTTTAGCGGGGCGCGTGATGAAGGTTTTCTACAAGTTTTTGTGTCTGACGGTGGCCACCTTGGCCGTGGCGGCCTGCGACCCGCAGCGCGTGGAAAAGCTCGAAGAAGGCGTGTCCAGCGAAGTCGATGTGCGCAAACAGTTTGGCGACCCCGTGACCGTGACGGTGGCCGCCGACGGCAGCCGCAGCATGGACTACCCGCGCCAGCCTGAGGGCTGGACCAACTACGTCATCACCATCGGGCCTGACGGCAAGATGAGTTCGCTGCGCCAACTGCTCAACCCCGACAACTTTGCCAAGATCAAACCCGGCCTGAGCCAGCAAGACGTGCGCAACATCCTGGGCCGCCCGGCCAAGACCGTGCCCTACGCGCTGAAAAAAGAAGAAGTGTGGGACTGGCGCTTCAAGCACCTGGGGCAGAACTCACAGATGTTCAGCGTCACCTTCGATGCCGGCGGCAAGGTGTTGGTCACGGGCATTGCTGACGACCCGCGCGAGACGATGGCGGGCACGCGCTGAACGGCTTCAGCTGCCGCCCTGCACGGCAGCGGCGATGCTGGGCACGATGTGCTCGGCGCCCAGCGCTTCTTCAAAGCCCAGGCGTCGCATCAGCAGCAGCGGCTGTGCATTGACATTGGCCAGCACCAGGCCCATGTCTTGGCGCCTCAGCGTGCGGTGCAGTTGCTCCAGCGCGTCCAGCCCGGTGCTGTCCATGGACACCAGGCGCTGCATGTCCAACACCACGGCACGCGTGCCGGCAGGCAACTGTTCAGGCAGGGCTTCGATCTTGCCCACAGCGCCGAAGAACAGCGAGCCATACAGCTCAAACACCTGCACGCCCGGCGGCAATTCACTGCCCGGCGCTGGCACATGCGGCTTGACGCTGAACAGGGTGCTCATGCGCCAGATGAAAAACACGCAGGCCAGCACCAGGCCGACCTCCATCGCCACCGTCAAATCGAAGACGATAGTGAGCACAAAGGTGCCCAGCATCAGCGTGCGGTACTGGGCTGAGAACTGGCGCAGGCGCATGAACTGGCGGCCTTCAAACATGTTCCAGGCCACGAACAGCAAGATGCCAGCCAGCGCGGCCAGCGGCACGTGGCTGGCCAGGGGCGCAGCGGCCAGCAAGATGAGCAGCAGGGTGGCCGCATGCACGATGCCGGACACCGGGCTGACGGCCCCGGCACGCACATTGGTCAGCGTGCGTGCGATGGTGCCGGTGGCCGGTATGCCGCCAAAAAA
>JANNEX010000456.1:0-6564 GCA_031379155.1 Rubrivivax sp. | reverse complement strand
GCGCTTGGGCGCTGCCTCGCTGGTTGCCGTGCAGTCTTGCAGCACGTCACCCACCAGCACGATGGCCGGGCTGCCCAGGCCTTGATGTCTGGCGTCAATCACCAAGTCGCCCAGGGTGGTGAGCAAGCGTCGCTCTTGTGGTGTGCCGGCGTGCTGCACCACGGCCGCCGGGGTGGCTGCGCCCAGCGCCAGCAGCAGCGCCGCCTGCACCTGGGCCAGCCGCGCCATGGCCATGTAGATGACCAGTGTGATGCCCTGGGCTGCCGCCGCGCCCAGCACGGCCCAGTCGGGGCCTGCCGCGCCGTCTTGGGCGTGGGCGGTGACCAGCATCACGCCGCAGGCATGCTGGCGGTGTGTCCACGGCACACCCAGGGCCGTGGCAGCGGCCAGGCCCGAGGTGATGCCATTGACCACCAGGACGGTGATGCCGTGCGCGCGCAGGGCTTGCGCCTCTTCGCCGCCGCGGCCAAAGATGAAAGGGTCGCCGCCTTTGAGGCGCACCACGCGTTGGCCGGCCAGCGCTTGGCTGAGCATCAACTTTTCGATGAAGGCCTGCGGCGTGCTGCGGCAGCCACCGCGCTTGCCCACGTGCACCACACGCGGCGGCCGCTGGCGGCCACACAGCACGGTGGCCAGCACGGCGTCGCTGACCAGGTCGTCCACCAGCAGCAGCGTGGCGCGGCGAGCGGTGCGCAGGGCCTTGATGGTCAGCAACTCGGGGTCGCCAGGCCCGGCGCCCACCAGGGCACACCACGGGCTTCGCTTGGAACTGGTGTTGGTCATGCAGATTGCTCCAATCCGCCGTGCTGTTGCAGCACCTGCACGGCGGCAAGCACCTTCTCGGCTTGCCGTGCCAAAGGCGCTGGCATGGGGCGCCCGCCGCTGAGCACCTCTTGCACGTAGACGGCGGTGGTGGCGGCGTCGGTTTTGCGCGGCAGCAGCGGCAGTTGGGTCAGCACGCCTTCTTGCGCGGCAATCGACAAGCTGCTGAGCAAGCGGCCCCCCAGCCAGGTGTCCAGACGCGGCTGGCGGCGCGGGTCGGCCACGGGTTCGCCTTCGGTGCCACGCAGCAGCATGGCGTTGGCGCGGCTGTCTCGCGCCCATTCGGCCATCAGCGCGCCAAATTTCGGGTGCGTGTGATTGACGATGCGCAGCGTCGGTGCGCCCGCCACCGGGTTGAGCATCTTGGCCACCGTGTGGCCAGGGCCGCGCACGCCCAAGGCCGTGCGCAGTTCCATCAGGGCATGCAGCGGCGGGCACAACAGCGACGTTGGCACAAAGGCCGGCTGGCGCCGCGCCCAGGCGTCCTGGATGTCGGCCAGGCGCTGCGCCGGGGCCAGGCCCAGGTCACGCAAGATGCTGGCGCTGGTGACGCGTGTGGCGTCGGCAACAGATCCAAGCACTGGGCCATGCACCAGCACACGCAGGCCTTCGCGGGCCAGCCACAGCGCCAGCAGTGGCGTCAGGTTGGGCAGCTTGCGCGCGCCGTTGTAGGACGGGATCAGCACCACCGGCTCGGCGCTGGGCACGGCCAGGCAGTGGCTGTGGGCGGCGTCTAGGAAACCGGTGATCTCGGCGCAGCTTTCGCCCTTCATGCGCATGGCCATCACGAAGGCACCCGTCTGCGCAGGCGTCGCGCGGCCGGCCAGCACCTCGTGCATGAGTGCGCGCGCGGCCTCCACGCTCAGCGACCGGGCACCCGCCGCGCCGCGCCCCACCTCTTTCAAGTAGACCTCAATGCCCATGGCCGGCAGGCTTGCAAGATGCAGGCCCGGTAGGCTTGCCAAGGGGCAGTACCGTCCACCGGCCGGGCAAGCCGTGCCGGTCCGAGGCCTCATGGCCCTGGTGGGCAGAAATGGGTTGCGCGAATCAAGTTGTGTTTTGCCCACCCATTTCGGCGGGGTGTAAGGGTCAAACTAGGGGCGAAAATCAATCTGCGACTTGAACTGCATGCCCGGCCCCACCAAGATAGGGCATGGGTCTCGGATTGGTGCACCCCGCTTGACCCCCTTTGACCATGAAGCCGACTTCAGACCTGCCCAACGCCCCGCCCCTGAGCGGCAACGACCTGGCCCTCGTGCTGGGCTCGGCCCTGCCGGCGTGGCTGGCGCAACAGGGTGCGTTATGGGCGGTGAAGGACGCGCACAGCGGCCGCTACGTGCATGCCAGCGAAGGCATGTGCCAATTGCTGGGCCACGCCAGCGCCGAGGTGCTGGGCCATAGCGACCACGACTTGCTCGACGCCAGCCTGGCTGGCGCGCTGCGCTTGGCCGAGCAGACGGCCATGGCTCAGGGCACGGCGCTGCTCAGCGAACACCAGTTTGAGCTGGCCGGCAAGCGCCATGAATTCACTGTTCTGCGCAGCAGCAGCCCACCCTGGCTCACGGCGGTATGGCAAGACCATGCCGCACGGCGCCAGCACGAACAGCAGTTGCAAACCGCGCTGGCGCAGATTGAACAGCAACAGCAGGCCAACGACCGCCTGCGCCGCGAGATTGCCGACCAGGCGCTGCGCGACCCGGCGTCGGGCCTGCACCGCCGCGCCCACTTTGAAGACCAGTTGCGCCGCGAGGTTGACCTGTCCACGCGCGAGCACCGCGAGTTTTCCATCGTGCTGATCCAACTGGATGCAGCCCCGGCCAAGGTGCTGGCCCTGGGTGCTGCCGGTGAACAGGTGGTGCTCGAAGCCATGGGCCGCTTGCTGCGCGGCGGCACACGCGCCATGGACGCGTCTTGCCGCTATGAAGACCGCCGCTTTGCGGTGCTGTTGTCGGGTGTGGGCCTGGCCACGGCACATGCGCGCATGGAAGGGTTGCGGCGCAAGTGCGCAACGCAGATCGTGGTCCACGAAGGGCAGGAACTGGCCTTCACCGTGGCCATGGGGGTGGCCAGTTTTCCGCACACCGCCAGCGGCCAGGACAGCTTGATGGCGGCTTGCGAGGCGGCACTGGCAGAAGCCCAGCGCCGCGGTGGCAACCACCTCACGCTGGCCGCCATCCGCTTCGAGTCGTCCTAAGGCAACCCTGATCAAGTCCTTCGCGGTTCGCGCATCCTCGCTTTGGGTGGTCTGCGGCGTTGCAATTCCTCGCCATTGCTTGGGCTTTGGCTGTGGTTTGCGCCTTGCTGCCCATCCCAATTCGAGGCGCGCGCCCTCGCGGGGACCTGATCAGGGTCGCCCTAAGCAAAGGCGAGGTGCAGCATGCTCACCGCCAGGGCCAGCAGCAGCACCGCAAACAAGCGCTTGAGTGCCACCACGTTGAGCTTTTGCGCGGCGCGCGCGCCCCACGGCGCCAGGCTCATGCTGGCCACGGCCACGATGGCCAGCGCGGGCAGGTAGAGAAAGCCCACCGCACCTGGCAGGGCCGCTGGTAAGGACCAACCGCTGATGACAAAACCTGTCGTGCTGGACAGCGCAATCGGGAATCCCAGCGCCGCGCTGGTGCCCACGGCGTGGCGCGGCGGCACGTTGTGGCGGGTCATGAAGGGCACCGACAAAAAGGCGCCGCCAGCGCCCACCAGTGTGGATAGGAAGCCGATACCCGCACCCACTGCTGCGGTGACCCACGCACCCGGCATTTGTCGGCCAGGGCGCGGCGGGCTGCTGCGCAACATCTTCAGCGCCATGTAGCCAATGAAAGCGGCAAAACTCAGGGCCAGCCACTGGCCTTTGACGGCCGCAAATACGCCTGCACCGGCCACCAGGCCACCTACCACGATGCCCGGCGACAGCGTGCGCGCGATGTCCCAGCGCACGCTGCCTAACTGGTGATGTGCACGCACACTGGACAGGCTGGTGAAGAGGATCGACGCCATGCTGGTGGCAATCGCCATCTTCACCGCCAGGCCGCTGGCCACGCCACGCTGCGTCAGCAGCAGGGTCATGATGGGCACCATCATCATGCCGCCGCCTATGCCCAGCAAGCCGGCCAGAAAGCCCACCACCACGCCCAGCGCCAGCAGCTCGGCAACCAGAACCAGGCTGATATCCAAGCTCAGGGACGTGGCGCTGGTTGAGCGTCCAGCAAAGCCAGCACGGCTTGCCACTGCGCGGCGGTGACGGGAGTGATGGACAGCCGGTTGCCACGTTGCAGCACTTGCATGCTGGCCAATTGCGGCGCCGCGCGCATCTGCACCAGGCTGAGCAGCGCTGTCTTGCGCACCAGCTTGACGTCGATCTTGAGCCAGCGTGGCTGCTCGCGCGCCGACTTGGCGTCGAAGTAGGGGCTGCCAGTGTCGAACTGCGTCTCGTCGGGGCCCAGGCCACCGGCCACCGTGGCCAGGCCGGCAATGCCCGGCTGCGGGCACGACGAGTGATAGAACAGCACACGGTCACCGCTGCGCATGCTGTCGCGCATGAAGTTGCGCGCCTGGTAGCTGCGCACACCAGTCCAGGCCAGGGTTTTGCGCGGTGCGCTGGCCAGGTGGTCGATGGAGGCTTCTTCGGGCTCGCTCTTCATCAACCAGTAGCCGGGAGAAGCACGCGTCATGGGCGGGGCCAAGGTGAAAGGTGTCCGTCGTGTGCCGTGAACCGCATTCCTGAACCCTCAGGGAAGTTCAGGTGGGCGAGGTCAGCTGGGCTTCGGGTTCATCTGACGCGAGACGATCACACCCACTCAGCGATGTTCCAAGCCCTGGCTCTATGAGCATCGGTTCAAGGAAATTAAAAGCCCACGCACACACGACGGACAAAGTCATTCTAGACCTGCAATTTGAGTTTGCGGGGCTCATCACGGGGTGCGAAAGATGGGTCCTTGTTCACAACAATTTCAGAGCAATTGTCCGTCGTCGCCCAGCGCCGCGTCGATGCGGCGCACCAGGGCGTCCAGCTCGGCCTGGCGGGCGCCACTGCCGTTGACAGTGGCTGCGCCAGCGGCGGGTTGGTGCCCGCTTTCGTGCCCACGTTCGGCCCCACGTTCGGCCAACTGATAGGCCAAGTTCAACGCCGCCAGCACCGCAATGCGTTCACGGGCCTTGACCTTGCCGGCCTCGCGGATGGTGGTCATCTCTTTGTCGACGGCGGCGACAGCGCTGGCCAGCAGCGTTTCGCCGCCTTCGGGGCAGCCCAGCATGTAGACCTGGCCCAGGATGGAGACTTCAACTTGTTTCATGGCGCCGGCCCTTTGTGGGGCGCGTGGGCCGTGTCGGCGGGCAGTCGCTCGAGCAAGGCGTCAATGCGCGCACGCGCCGCAGCCAGGCGCGAACGCAGGCTGTCACGCTCACTGGTGACTGCCACCAATTGCTGTTCAATCAGGTTGCTGGTGCGGCGCAGTTCCTGGTGGCGCAGCACCAGGCGGTCGACACGTTCAGCGAGGTCTTCAAGCTTGGCCATCGGCTTCCCCCTGGCTCATTGTAGAAGTCAGCTTGGGCAGGCTGCGCCGACCCTCGTCACACCCGCTGCGCACGGCGCACTGGTTGCAGCGTGGCTTGCGCGCCAGGCAGACATAGCGGCCGTGCAAGATGAGCCAGTGGTGCGCATATTGGGCATAGCGTGGTGGCACACGTTTGAGCAGCTGCTCTTCCACCTGGAGCGGGGTTTTCCCGGGCGCCAGACCGCTGCGGTTGCTGACCCGAAAGACATGCGTGTCCACGGCCATGGTCGGCTCACCAAAGGCCACGTTGAGCACCACGTTGGCCGTTTTGCGGCCGACACCGGGTAGGGCTTGCAAGGCGTCGCGGCTGCGTGGAATTTGGCCGTTATGTTTGTCGATCAGGATGCGGCAGGTGGCCTGCAGATTCTTGGCCTTGGCGCGAAACAGGCCTATGGTGCGGATGTGCGCGGTGACTTCGTCCAAACCCAGCGCCAGCATCTTTTGCGGTGTGGGCGCCAGCGCAAACAGCGCGCGCGTGGCCTTGTTGACGCTCACGTCGGTGGCCTGAGCCGACAGCAGCACGGCGGCCAGCAACTCAAACAGGCTGCTGTAGTTCAACTCACTTTGCGGCTGCGGGTTGGCGGCGGCCAGCGTGGCGAAAAAAGGCTCTATGGCTTCAGGCTTCATCAGTGGCAGGCCCTTTTTTGGCGCGCGCACGCGCCAGCGCAGCGTCGATGACGGCACGCTTGGCAGCCAGCACCTCGGGGTCGGTGATGGCGCTATGGCTGGCCAGGTCGGCCAGTTTGGCTTGGGCTTTGGCGGCCAGGCGCTCATCGTTTTCGCGCTCTTCACGCTGCACACGCTGGGTGTGAAAGGCGTAGCGCTCGCGCGCTTCGTCGGCCAGCGCGGGGCTCCACGCGGCCCAGCCGGTTTGGTCGGCGGTGACGGCCGGCATGCTGATGCAGTCCACCGGGCAGACCGGCACACACAACTCGCAACCGGTGCAGAGCTGGTCAATCACCGTGTGCATCAACTTGGGCGCACCCACGATGCAATCCACCGGGCAGGCCTTGATGCACAACGTGCAGCCTATGCACCAGGCTTCGTCGATGACGGCCAGCTTGCGCGGGCCTTCCGTGCCGCGTTCAAGGTCCAAGGGCTTGACGCTTTTGCCGCTGATGGCGGCCAGCCGCACGATGCCCTCAGCGCCGCCCGGTGGGCAGCGGTTGATGTCGGCCGCGCCCTCGGCAATGGC
>JANNEX010000429.1:0-2820 GCA_031379155.1 Rubrivivax sp. | reverse complement strand
GGCCCAGCTCTGTGGCGTGAAGCCGCTCAGCCCGGTCCAGGCGAGGTTGCCCAGTGCGCCGATGTCCAGGCTTTGCAGCAAGGTGTAGGTCTGGCCGACTTGCAGGTGCAGGACGGTTGAAAGCAGGCGTGCATGGGGCGGCCCGCTTAGGGTGGTGTCCTGGATGCGCAGGACGATGTCGTCGCGGGTGTTGATGTTGAAACCCACCCACGCGATGTTGCTGAAGGCGTCGTTGCCTGCCGAGGTGTTGGTCGACGACGCACGGCCCGATGCCGCACCGCCCAAGGCGCCCATGCTGGCGCTGGCCGTCGCCACGTTGGCCAGGAAACCGGTCTCGAAGCTGAGCGCCTCTGCGCAAACGACCGGCCGGCAGTCACCGGCTTGCGTGTAGATCGAAGCCGCAGTGCCGCCAGGCGCGGAATAGGGCACCAACGAGTGGATCTGCACGCCAAACGACTGCGCCCGCACAAGCGCAGGCGCGGCCAGGGCTGCAGCCAGTGCAACGACTGCGAGGCGAATGGCGAGGGCCTGATGGCTTGTCATGAGGGTCTTCTGGATAGTTCACTTGATGTGCGTTGTTCGGGGGCGGCGCCCGCAGGCGGCGCGTGGTCGTCAGCCGCCAGCCAGTCGGCCACCGCCTGCGGCGACTCCAGCCACTGGGTGGCTTCGCTGTCCACCCGGCGCACGGCGGCACGAAAGCGGTCTGTGTTGCGCCACACCCGCAGCAGATAAAGCTGCGGATCGGCCGGAAGGACAGTGGGTTTGTTCATGGGTGCGTTGCGGCGTCTTTGCCACCGTGCTGCAACCATAGGCGGGGGGCGTTTCTCCAGCGTTTCCCCGCTGGGCCGCGCTCAAGCCTGCCGCATGCCACCGCTCACGCTGGCCCGCGTGAGCCTGGCGGTCAGCGTGCGGGCCTGGGCATGCCGTCTCACATGTCCAACACCGCCACCTCAAAAGGTTCAGCTCACTCGCCCTGGCTTGTCGCGGGCGGCGTCGGGAAGCGTTCTTGAATCCAGGCCTGCCACAGCGGCTTCTCGCTCTCGACGCGGGCGGCCGCCTGGTCACCGTAACGGTAGAAGTTCACCGCCACCATGACCTGGCCGCCCATGTCGAAGGAGCCGAAGGCGGCCACGCCCGGCCCCGGCTTGTCCAGCCGCACCAAGATGTCGTTCGGGTTTTGACTGACGTACTCCAAGACGCCGTTGAGCGCCGGAACACCGGCAGGCGCCGTCCATGGCTGCCCGACGCTCAAACCTTTGAGTCCGAATGCCGCCGTCAAGCTGTCCCAGGCCGCCGACTCGGTGCCGGCCACGGGCGCCACGAACTGCATCAGCCCCGAGCTTTGGCCGCGGAAGTGCGTGAGGTAGATGCGCAGCGTGCGGAAAAAGCCAGGCCAGCCGGATTCGGTGCCTTCGAGCTGGCTGTCCCAGTCGTCGGTGCTGGCGAACAGGCTGTGCACCACGCGCACGACGCAGGTGCCACCGTCGCGCGCTTGCACGCTCCACTCGGTGGCGATGGGCGGCGAGCCACCCCAGCCTTCGCCCTGCGCCGCAAACAGGCGCGGCGGGTCCCAAGCCGTCACCTCAGAACGCGCCACCATGCCGGGGCCGAAATTCATGGTCACCGCGACGGGATTGCCGTCGCTTTCTTCGAACTGCGCCGGCACAAACCAGGACGAGATGCCAGGCCCAGTGGCAATGGCTTGCCATACTTCTTGCGGCGTGCCGGGCACCTCGACTTCGACCTGAACTGAACGGCGCCCGGAGGCTTCTTTTTTCACACTCATGATGGCTCCTTGGGATCGGGTTTTTTGGGCAAAGGGTGCGCCACGACCACCAGTCGATGCGCGCGGCCGTCGGCGGCGGATTCGTCGTGGTACTTCGCGACCAGTTTCTTGATGGCCTCGGTGAGTTCTTGGCTGAAAGCCGCCCGGTCTGCGGCCGAGCGGAAGCGCACTTCGGCATCCACCGCCAACGTCGCCAGGCGTTTGCCGGTGTCAGTGGCACGACGCACCAGGTCGCCCACTTCGCTGACCACGCGTGCGCCCAGGGCAATCAGGTAGCTCGCGGACAGCCTGTCAACTTCCCGACCTGGGTCCGCAGCCACGGGGCCCAGGGCGCCGGGTGAGACGACGTAGGAAGCCGCTGTGGCCACGAGCAGCCGTTCTGTCAGCCCGCCCCACTTGCGCTGCTGGGCCAGCCGCACCAGCCCGTGCGCTTCCAGCGCGTTCAAGTGGTAGTTGACTTTCTGGCGCGCCAGGCCGACGCGCGCGGCCAGCGTGGCTGCCGAGGCGGGCGCGGCCAGTTCGGCCAGGAGCCGGCTGCGCATGGGCGCCAAAGCCGCTGTTGCCGCTGCCGGATCTTCGATGACTTGGATGTCGAGCATGAGGCCATCCTAGGCTTGACAATTTTAGTTGTCAACCCTCGCTCAACACCTTCGCTCAACGGTCACTCAAGCGTGACTCAAGCCTGACTCAAGCCGAAACACGCAGGACACGGCCGACGGTCTTGAGGTCCGTCGTCATTGCTCCGCCGCGGCCTGAGCCGCGCAGCCTTAACTCTGTAAATAAGCCGATGCCAGGGTCTGCAAATGCGCGCGCGACACCTCGTCAAGATGCGGCAGCAGCAGCGCCAGCGCGTGATAGCCACCGCGCCCCATCGCGGCAGCGGCGCTCTCGGGTTCGAGCGCACGGCGCGGGTCGCGCACGTACTCAAAGCTCAGCCAATAGGTCACCACCACGACCATTGACGTGGCCGTCGGCGCGGCTTGGGCACCGGTGATCTTCACGGCGCCGTTGCGCGCCAGGCCGTCGAGCAGCGC
>JANNEX010000381.1:0-10749 GCA_031379155.1 Rubrivivax sp. | reverse complement strand
CTCGACATCGTTGAAGGCATGCAGTTTGACCGCGGCTACCTGTCGCCCTACTTCATCAACAACCCCGAGAAGCAGAGCGCCACGCTGGACAACCCCTTCGTGCTGCTCTACGACAAGAAGATCAGCAACATCCGCGACCTGCTGCCTTGCCTGGAGCAAGTCGCCAAGAGTGGGCGCCCGCTGCTCATCATCGCCGAAGAAGTTGAAGGCGAAGCCCTGGCCACGCTGGTGGTCAACACCATCCGCGGCATCCTCAAGGTCGTGGCCGTCAAGGCACCGGGCTTTGGTGACCGCCGCAAGGCCATGCTGGAAGACATCGCCATCCTGACCGGTGGCAAGGTCATCGCTGAAGAAGTGGGCCTGACGCTGGAGAAGGTGCAACTGACCGACCTGGGCCAGGCCAAGCGCGTCGAAGTGGGCAAGGAAAACACGACGCTGATCGACGGCAGTGGCGCGGGCCCTGACATCGAAGCACGCGTCAAGCAAATCCGCGTCCAGATCGAAGAAGCCACTTCTGACTACGACCGTGAAAAGCTGCAAGAGCGCGTGGCCAAGCTGGCCGGCGGTGTTGCGGTCATCAAGGTCGGTGCTGCCACTGAAGTGGAAATGAAGGAAAAGAAGGCGCGTGTCGAAGACGCCCTGCACGCCACGCGTGCAGCGGTGGAAGAAGGCATCGTGGCCGGTGGTGGTGTGGCCCTGCTGCGTGCCCGCCAAGCGGCTGGCACCATCAAGGGTGACAACCACGACCAGGAAGCCGGCATCAAGATCGTGCTGCGCGCGGTTGAGCAGCCGCTGCGCGAAATCGTCTTCAACGCCGGCGAAGAAGCCAGCGTGGTCATCAACGCGGTGTTGGCCGGCAAGGGCAACTACGGCTACAACGCGCAGACCGGCACCTATGGCGACATGATCGAAATGGGCATCCTCGATCCCACCAAGGTCACGCGCACCGCGCTGCAAAACGCAGCTTCGGTGGCCGGCCTGATGCTGACCACGGAAGCCATGGTCGCTGAAGCGCCCAAGGAAGAAGCCGGCGGCGGCGGCATGCCTGGTGGCATGGGCGGCATGGGTGGCATGGGCGGCATGGACATGTAATGTCCTTCGCCACAGGCTGAGCAGCCCCTGGCTGCCTGGCTTATGGCTGTCGTTTTGGCTACAAAGAAGGCCTGCGTTGCAAAACGCAGGCCATTTTCATTGATCGGCATACCCCAGGCGGCTCATAATTTTGGCCATATGGCGCTCGCCCCGGTCTCCCATCTTTTCCGCCAATTTGTTGACGACGAGATGCTGCGTGCGCCGCTCTTGTTTGACCAACTGATCGACGCCGTGCTGGACAACACGCGGCGCAGCCTGCCCACGCTGAACACCACGCAGCGCACAGCCATCAGTGACTTGCTGGCCGCCGTCAAAGCCCAGCGCGCGCGCATGGCTGACTACTTCATGCATTCGCTGCAAGAGCAGGTGCATGCCGACAAAAACCGCCTTGCTCCCCAAGCGCCCAAGAAGCCCGACAACCTGAAGTCGATGTCGCTGGTGGATGAGGACGAAGTGGCGGTGGACGTGGAGTTGTCGCACAGCATCGACACCATCAAGAGCGGGGCCGAGTACGAACTGCGCGAACTGCGCACCTTCATTTCGGCCCTGGTGGGCGATCTGGACATGGCGCATGACCACAACCCCTTCCGCGCCGACACCATGGCGCGCGCAGTGTGGGCTGCGGCCCAGGCGTTGCCCTTGTCGCGCAGCCACCAAGTGGCCTTCATGCGCAACGCCAGCGCGCCGCTGGCGCAAGTGCTGCGCACCAGCTATGCCGCGTCCACGTCGCGCCTGGAAAGCATGGGCGTGGAGCCTGCCGCCTACCGCACCATGATCTTGCCCTCGGGCTCCAGGCGCGGCGGTGGTTCGGTCAACACCACCTTCACGCCCGACCTGTACCGCATGCGCGAAACCATGCCTGCGCCGCTGGACACGCAGCAGGGCCTGAGCTATCACGGCCAGGCGGCCGGCAGCGGGCCGCTCGAGCGCTGGAGCGACGTGGCCAAGGGCACCACCCAGCGCGCCGACCGCCAGGCCATCGAACTCATCAGCCGCCTGTTTGAGGCCATGCTGACCGACAGCCGTGTGCCGCAGGACGTGAGCGTGCTTATCTCGCGCCTGCACGGCCCGGCCATGCGCCTGGCGCTGCGCGACCGTAGCCTGCTGGACCACGACAAACACCCGCTGTGGCGCTACGTCAACCAGTTGGTTTTTGCCGCCGAAATGTCGCCCGACGCGGGGGACCCTGAGCGCTATCAGTTGCTCAAGCTGGCACAAGCCACCATTGATCAGCTGGCCAGTGAACCGGTGCAGAACTCGGGCCTCTATCGCTGGGCCGTGGAGCGGCTGGACGCCTTTTTGCAAAAGCGCCTGACGCGCCGCCTGTCCGCTGTGGCTTCGCAGATTGGCGCGCTGCAAAAGCTGGAAGACAAGCTGACACAAGGGCTGGCGCCGCCATCCACCATGAGTGGCCCGCTGGACTTTCACCAGCTTGAAACCGTGCCGGCCGAGTTCATGGAAACCGACCAACCCGCATCGGCCAACAACCCCGGCGCGACTGACTGGTTGAACCAACTCAACCCGGGCGACTGGGTGCGCATGTTCTTCAAAGGCCGCTGGGTGCGCGCGCAATTGCTGTGGCCTGGCGAGCAGCATGAGTTCTTGCTGTTTGGCGACGGCGCGTCCGACGAAACCTGGGCCGTGCGCGCCGGCGCGCTCAAGCTCATGCACAGCCACGGCCTCATCAAGACTTTGAAGCGCCGCTCCATCGTGGGCAGCGCGGCGGCCAAGGTGCAAGAACAAGTGGGCGCGGCCAGCGCGGCCTGATTCACGACCCCACTCGCTGCCTGAGCCCAGCTCAGATCAACAAGCTTTCGATCAACTCGGCCACACGGGCCGGCTGTTCGTGCACGATCCAGTGCGAAGCGTCGGGCACACGCACCAACTGCATCTGCGGCACCCAGCGCTCCAGACCGTCCAGCAGAGTCGGCATCAAGGCCTTGTCACGCTCGCCCCACAGCACGGTGGTGGGCACACGCGAGGTCACGGCTTCGTCGGGCAACAGCACCTGGTGCATGGCGTCATCAGCGCCAGTGGGCGGGCGCAGCGGCGACGCGCGGTAGTAGTTCAAACCGCCGTCCAGCCCACGGCCGTTGTTGCGCCAGGCCTGGCGGTAGTGCTCCCTCACTTCGTCAGTTAGCCAGGCAGGTTCACCCAGAAAGGGCCACAGGCGGCGAAAGTCGTCAGCGGCCAGCAGCGCGGCAGCGTCTGGCCGGCACAAAAAGTTCATGTAGGCGCTGGCCACTTGCTGTGCCGCGTTGAAGCGCAACTCCCGCAAGAAGGTGGCCGGGTGCGGTGAATTGATGATGAGCAAACGGCGCATCAGCTCTGGCCTTTGAGCAGCCAGGTTCCAGGCCAGCGCGCCGCCCCAGTCGTGCGCCACCAGCAGGTCCAGCGGCGCGCCCAGCGCTTCGATGGCCGCAGCCACGTCGGCCACCAGGTGTTTGGCGCGGTAGTCCTTGACATCGGCAGGGGCAGACGAGCCGACAAAGCCGCGCAGGTTGGGCGCCACGCAGGCCGCTCGCGGCGACAGAAGCTGCATCACTTCATCCCACACAAACGCCGCTTCGGGGAAGCCGTGCAGCAGCATCACGCGCGCGCGGCCTTGGCCGCCTTGGCCGCCTTGGCCGCCTTGGCCGCCTTGGCCGCCTTTGCCATTCGCGCGGCAAGCCAGGTTGATGCCGTGGGGCAGGGGCAGGTCAAACAAACGTGTCATGGGCGCCTTACAGCTTGTCGGCGATCAAGCCAGCATGGGTCCATTGGTACAGCGTCGTCGCGACGTCGCCCAGGCCCAGGCGCGACAGCGCAGAAAACGCCGTCACGCTGATGTCGGACTGCTCAGTGCTGACCTCGGCCAGCACATCCTGCGCGGTGGCCAAAGCCTTTTGCACTTCGCTGCGGTTGAGCTTGTCGGCCTTGGTCAGCAGCGCCAGCAGGCGCACTTCGCCGTTGGCCAGGCGCGGCGTGATCCACTCCAGCAGGTTGCGGTCGAGTTCGGTCAAACCCAAGCGTGAATCGACCATCAACACCACGCCGTGCAGGTTGCGCCGCAGTTGCAGGTACTGCGCCATGACCTCTTGCCAGCGCTGTTTGGCGGCGCGGTCCACCGCCGCGTAGCCGTAGCCTGGCAGGTCAGCAAAGAGCGCGTCGGGCTTGTCCTTGGGGCCCACTTCAAACAAGTTGATGTGCTGCGTGCGCCCCGGTGTGCGTGACCAAAAGGCCAGGCGCTTTTGCTGCGCCAGGCGGTTGATGGCGGTGGACTTGCCGGCGTTGCTGCGGCCCACAAAAGCGATCTCCGGAAGCTCGCCCGTTGGCAACTGGTCCAGCTTGGCGGCGGTGGTGAAAAAGCGCGCGCTGTGGGTCCAGGCCAGGGCCGTCTTTTCATCACCGGCGGGGCTCGTTGCGGCGGCCTCGGGGGCGGCCAGGGTGGGTGCTGTCATGGGCCATTGTAAAATTCTGCGGTTGTGGTCTAGCCGACCATCCCAAAAGACCGTCCGTTTGGACCGCCCCGATTGAAAGTCTGCCGCATGAAGTCGCCCGCTTCCCTGTTCCTGTCGACCCTGTTGCTTGGCGCCCTGGCTTCGCCCTTGGCCATGGCCAATGCCGAGAAGAAGACAGAGGCCTTCAAGCCCGACGCCGCCAAAGGCCAGCAACTGGCCACCACCTGCTTGGCCTGCCACACTGCCGACGGTTCACGAGGCGCGCCGGCCAACCCCATCTTGCAAGGCCAGCACCCCGAATACCTGGTCAAGCAGTTGAGCGAATTCAAAAGTGGCAAGCGCAAGAGTGCCGTAATGATGGGCATGGCCACCACGCTGTCTGAAGAAGACATGAAGCATGTGGCCGCTTTTTACGGCAGCAAGAAAGCCAAGACCGGTTTCGCCAAGGTCAAAGACACCGTGGGCCTGGGTGAGCAGATCTACCGTGGCGGCATCGCCGGCAAACAAGTGCCGGCCTGCGCCGGCTGCCACAGCCCGAATGGCGCTGGCATCCCGGCCCAGTACCCGCGCGTGGCCGGCCAGCACGCCGACTACACCGAGGCGCAGTTGCTGGCCTTCCGCGCTGGCACGCGCGCCAACAATGCGCAGATGGCGGCAATAGCCAACCGCATGAACGAACGCGAAGTCAAGGCCGTGGCCGACTACATCGCTGGGCTGCGGTAACGACTGTTGCCAGCCTCAGCCACATGAAAGGGCCGGTCTTGCACCGGCCATTTCACTGGGCCCGCGCTCGCCGCCGATAATTCCAGCCATGTCTGTATCCACCTCTGGCGCCTGGCTGCCAGTGGCTTCGCGCCGTGCGCGCGAGGCCGTCGAGCTGCTGTCGTCGATGCGCTTTTCCATCTCGCTGCTGACGCTGATTTGCATCGCGTCGATCATCGGCACGGTGGTCAAGCAAAACGAGCCGGCCAACAACTACGTCAACCAGTTCGGCCCCTTCTGGGCCGACGTGTTTTCGCGCGTCAATCTCTACACCGTGTACAGCGCGCCTTGGTTCTTGTTGATCCTGGCATTTTTGGTGCTCAGCACCAGCCTGTGTATCGCACGCAACCTGCCCAAGATCGTGGCCGACTGGCGCCAGTACAAAGAAGGCCTGCGTGAACAGTCGCTGCAAGCTTTTGCGCACAAGGGCCAGTCGACCGTGGCCGAGCTGCCCGCACAAGCGCAACAGCGGGTGAGTGAACTGCTGCACCAGCAGGGCTGGCGCGCAAAAATTCAGCAGCGCGACAGCGGCGTGATGATTGCCGCGCGCAAAGGCCGCAGCAACAAGATCGGCTACCTGGCGGCGCACTCGGCCATCGTGCTCATCTGTGTGGGTGGTTTGCTGGATGGTGACCTGGTGGTGCGCGCGCAAATGGCGCTGCTGGGCAAAACCACTTTCAGCGGCAGCGGCCTGATTCCTAACGTGCCACCCGAGCACCGCCTGTCAGTCGACAACCCGACCTTTCGTGGCAACCTGTTCGTGCCCGAAGGCGCACGCGCCGGTGTGGCGGTGCTGACCATGCCCAGCGGCGTGGTGCTGCAAGACCTGCCCTTCGACGTCGAACTCAAACGCTTCGTGGTCGAGTACTACGCCACCGGCATGCCCAAGCTGTTTGCCAGCGAAATCGTGGTCCATGACAAAACCACGGGCGAGGCCGTGGCGCACAAGGTGGAGGTCAACAAGCCCGCTTTCCACAAGGGCGTGGCCATCTACCAAAGCAGCTTTGACGATGGCGGCTCGCGCGTGAAATTGCGCGCGCTGCCGCTGGGCCTGGGGCGCCCGTTTGAAGTCGAAGGCACGATAGGCGGCAAGACCGAGTTGGTGTCGAGCACGGGCACAAGCACAGGCACGGGCGGCGATGAAAAAGTGACGCTGGAATTTGCCAGCCTGCGCGTCATCAACGTCGAAAACCTGGGCAACACAGAAGCCGCGACTGACGTGCGCAAGGTCAACCTGGTGCAAGCCCTCGAATCGCGCCTGGGCGCGGGCAGCAAGCCGTCTGCCAAGAAGCTGCAAAACGTTGGCCCTTCCATCACCTACCGGCTGCGCGACGCCGCCGGCCAAGCGCGTGAATACCAAAACTTCATGGTCCCCGTGGACCTGGAAGGCACGCCCGTGTTCCTGGTGGGCGTGCGTGACACGCTGCAAGAAGCGTTTCGCTACCTGCGCATTCCCGCCGACGAGCTCGGCAAGCTCGACGGCTGGCTGCGCTTACGCCAGGCCTTGAACGACCCCGCGCTGCGCGAGCAAGCCGCGCGCCGCTACGCCGCCATCGCCGCACCCCCGGGCAAAGCCGATGTGGCTGAGCAACTCACGGCCACCACCCGCCGCGCGCTGGGCTTGTTTGCGGGTGCAGAAAAGGGCAAGGCCGCGGCGGCGCCGGGCCACAACCTGGGCGGCCTGCAAGCGCTGTCTGATTTCATGGAAAGCGCGGTGCCCGAAGCCGAACGTGTACGCGTGTCGGAAGTGCTGCTGCGCATCTTGAACGGCGCGCTGTTTGAGCTGCTCAACCTGACGCGTGAACAGGCCGGCCTGGCGCAACTCAAACCCGGCCCCGAAGCCGAGCGCTTCATGATCCAGGCCGTGACTTCGCTGTCCGACAGTCACTTCTACCCAGCACCGTTGATGTTCCAGCTGGTTGATTTCACCCAGGTGCAGGCCAGCGTCTTCCAGGTCGCGCGCGCGCCGGGCAAGACCCTGGTCTATGCCGGCGCGGTGTCGCTGATCCTGGGTGTGTTCATGATGCTCTACGTGCGTGACCGACGCTTGTGGGTGTGGTTGCAGCCTGCGGCTGAGGGCCACACGCGCATCAGCACAGCGCTGTCCAGCACACGCCGCACGCTGGACGGTGACGCGGAATTCGACCGTCTCAAACGCGCCTTGCTCAAGGAATCATCCGCATGAACACCACCACCTTCGAGCTCGGCCGCGGCAGCAACCCGCTGGCGCGGCGCAGTGTTTTTGACTGGGCTTTTGCGCTGCTGGTCGTGCTGGGCGCGGGCTATGCCTTCAAGCGCTACGGCGCAGGCATGGACGAGTACGAAATCAGCATCCTGGCCAGCGCTGTGCCAGCACTTGTGGCGTTAGGATGGTTCTGGGGTTCTTTGCGCAGCCTGGCGCTGGGCGTGGGTGCACTGGTGCTGTTGGCCATCTTTCTGTACTCACGCACGACCGACGGCTTTGGCGCCGACCTGGCGGCCGGCGAGAAGGTCTTTTTGCTGAAGTATTTCTTGTCAAGCCAAAGCGCCATTCTGTGGATGAGCATGCTCTTTTTCATGAGCACCACTTTTTACTGGATTGGCCTGCTGTCCAAGCAAGGCGCGGCGGGCAGCGACAACAGCGCGCAGCGCATAGGCAGCGGCCTGGCCTGGGCGGCAGTGGTCATGGCCCTCATCGGCAGCTTGGTGCGCTGGTATGAAAGCCACCAGATTGCGCCCGACATCGGCCACATCCCGGTGAGCAATTTGTACGAAGTGTTTGTGCTGTTTTGCTGGCTCACCACGACCTTCTATCTCTACTACGAAGAGCACTACAAAACGCGCGCCCTGGGCCCCTTTGCCATGCTGGTGGTGAGTGCTGCGGTGGGCTTTTTGCTCTGGTACACGGTGGTCAAAGAAGCACACGAAATCCAGCCCCTGGTGCCTGCCCTGCAAAGTTGGTGGATGAAGCTGCACGTGCCGGCCAACTTCATTGGCTACGGCACCTTTGCGTTGGCGGCCATGGTGGCCTTTGCCTACCTCATCAAGTCGCACGCGACTGAGACGCGCTGGTGGAAGCTGGCGCCCCTGTGGCTGTTGGGCGTGGTGCTGTGTTTTGAGCCGCTGGTGTTTCGCAAAGGCGCCACGGAGAGCAGCACTTACTGGTTCATCTACTTCGGCATCAGCGCGCTCATCGTCGCCGCCATCCTGGCCACGCGCGCGCGCATCGCGCCGCGCCTGCCGGCCTATGAAGTGCTGGACGACATGATGTACAAGGCCATCGCGGTGGGCTTTGCCTTCTTCACCATCGCCACCATCCTGGGTGCTTTCTGGGCCGCAGAAGCCTGGGGCGGCTACTGGAGTTGGGACCCCAAAGAAACCTGGGCCCTCATCGTGTGGCTGAACTACGCCGCCTGGCTGCACATGCGGCTGATGAAGGGTTTGCGCGGCGCGCTTTCAGCCTGGTGGGCGCTGGCCGGCCTGGCTGTCACCAGCTTTGCTTTCCTGGGCGTGAACATGTTCCTGAGCGGCTTGCACTCCTACGGTGAGCTGTAAGAAGGCCAGTCTGGCCAGCGACTGAGCAGCAATGACATCGAGGGCACCATGCACCTGATCAAGGACCAAGGCTTGCAGCACCCGCTGCCATCAGAGATCACGCCGCAGCGTGTCTACCTGCGCCGCCGCCAATTGATGCAAGGCCTGGCTGCCGGCGCCGCCGGTCTGGCGCTGCCCGCCATGGCGCAAAGCACGCGGCCTGGCAAGGGCGCCGCTTTGCCTGGTGCCAAGAGCGCCCTGCCTGGCGCGCTAGTGATGGACAAAGCCACGCCCTACGCTGACGCCAGCAGCTACAACAATTTCTACGAATTTGGCACCGACAAATCCGACCCTGCACGCACGGCCGGCAGCCTCAAGACCAAACCCTGGACGGTGACCATCGAAGGCGAGGTCAAAAAGCCCGGCGTCTTTGATTTGGACGCGCTGATGAAGCTGGCCGCCATGGAAGAGCGCATCTACCGCCTGCGCTGCGTCGAAGGCTGGTCCATGGTCATCCCCTGGGTCGGCTATTCGCTGGCCGAGCTGATCAAAAAAGTCGAGCCCACGGGCAACGCCAAGTACGTGCAATTTGTGACCCTGGCCGACCGCGCGCAGATGCCTGGGCTGTCTTCTGGCGTGCTCAACTGGCCCTATGTCGAAGGCCTGCGCCTGGACGAAGCCCAGCACCCGTTGGCCATGCTGGCCTACGGCATGTACGGTGAAGTGCTGCCGAATCAAAACGGCGCCCCGGTGCGCCTGGTGGTGCCCTGGAAGTACGGTTTCAAAAGTGGCAAGAGCATCGTCAAGATTCGCTTCGTCGACAAGCAGCCTAAGACCAGTTGGGAAGACGCCGCCAGCAGCGAATACGGCTTCTATTCCAACGTCAACCCCAAGGTCGACCACCCACGCTGGAGCCAGGCCACCGAGCGGCGCATCGGCGAAGACACGCTGCTGGCCAAAAAGCGGCCGACGCTGATGTTCAACGGCTACGAGCCTCAAGTGGGGCAGTTGTATGCCGGCATGGACCTCAAGCGCCTCTTCTGAACGCCGCAGCAGCATGGCGGGCGTGAACCGCTGGCTGCTGCGCCGGCAAGCCAAGCCGCTGCTGTTCATCGCCGCGCTCTTGCCTTTCGCCTGGCTGCTTTACGGCGCCATTGAAAACACCCTGGGCGCCAACCCCGCCGAAGCGCTGATCCGCAGCACGGGTGACTGGACGCTGCGCTTTTTGTGTCTGACGCTGACCATCACACCGCTGCGCCACATCACCGGCTGGTACGCGTTGGCGCGCCTGCGCCGCATGCTGGGCTTGTTCACCTTTTTCTACGGCGTGCTGCACTTCCTGTGTTTTGCCTGGCTCGACATGGGCTTTGAGCTAACGGCCATCTTGAATGACATCCCCAAGCGCCCCTTCATCCTGGTGGGCACCACAGCCTTGCTGCTGATGTTGCCGCTGGCTGCGACCTCTTTCAACGCCGCCATCAAGGCCCTGGGCGCAGCGCGCTGGCAGGCTTTGCACAAGCTGGTCTATGCCGTGGCCTTGCTGGCGCTGCTGCACTTTTTCTGGATGCGTGCGGGCAAGAA
Organism: Rubrivivax sp.; assembly: GCA_031379155.1. Classification (GTDB taxonomy): domain Bacteria; phylum Pseudomonadota; class Gammaproteobacteria; order Burkholderiales; family Burkholderiaceae_C; genus Rubrivivax. Next base: position 361 of record JANNEX010000381.1, on the reverse strand, counting down.
TGACTTTGCTGAGTGGGCGGTGTATGCGGCCCTGCTGACGCTGTTGCTGGGGTGGCGCTTGTGGCGTTGGCTCAAATCTCGCCGCCCGGCGCTGGCGCGCTGAGCACAAACTGCATCTTCATTTCAGAACTTCGACCACAGGCATCAAACTCAGTCGAGTCGCACGTTTGCCCAGGTCCTTGTCAAAGGTCAGCAAGCCTCGGCAATGTGAACTGTGCGCCAGGTGCATGGCGTCCGCAAAGTCCAGCCCCGCATGTTCAAGCGCGTCCAATGCCCCAAGCGCCTGCGCGCGGTTTTCAAGCGTGACGTGTTCAATGCCAGCCAGGGCGCGCAGCACACGAGCTACTTCACGTGGCTTGAA
>JANNEX010000378.1:0-10384 GCA_031379155.1 Rubrivivax sp. | reverse complement strand
TTCTTCGCACACGGTGTGCAGCTTGTGCTCACGCAGGATCTGCTTGATTTCGTAAAAGCGCGTGCTGGCGCTGCCGGCCTTGACGCGTATCCAGTCGGGCTTTTTCAGCGTCTCGGCGGCCACGATCTTGATCGGGATGCGTGAGGTTTTGGCCTGCGACTTTTGCTTGGCGGTGGCGTCGTAGGCGGTGTCGTGGGCAGTGGTGGGCGTGGACATGAGAAGCTCCGACGCGCTCAGCGCCGGGCAAGGCTTGGCAGGACCGTCAGTTTAGCGGCCTGCTCTGACGCGTGCTGTGCCGCAGGTACTCAGCGCCAAGCCCAGCAAGCCCATCAGCACCAAGGCCAGCGTGGCCGGGGTGGGCACCGTGAAGCTGAGCAGGCCGGTCTCGCCGTAGTTGTCACCCGGCGCGTTCGGGTTGAAGTCCACAAAGGCCAGGCCAAAACCACTGGCGCGCAGGAACTGCCCCGTGCCGCCCAAGATCTGGTAGTCCAGGCTGAACTGGCCGCCTTGGGTCAGGATGTCATCGTTGGCAAAACTGCCACTGACTTCACCCATTAGCGTGCTGAGCAAATCGGTGGTGGTGAACTCAAACGTGCCCACCAGGGTGTGGGCGGCACGGTCCAGCGTGAACAGCACGACTGACACCAACGACAGCGGGTTGGCGTTGGCCGGGTCCGGCACTTCGTCCATGCTGCCCACCCAGCCGCCAGTGCCCGCGCTGGCGTCAAAAACCGCCACATTGCCCTGGCCGGCATAGGGCACGAAGTAGTTCACCGGTGTGGCTTGCGCGGCGGCCGCGCACAGCAGCGTGGCAGACAGCATCAAGGGGCGCAACAGCGGCAAGACGGCAGACAACAGTGGGCGCATGGCAAGGCTCCTGAGGGGGTTTGACATGAGCGCTACGCAGGCCCCGCCGCAGTGGATGCATGACCTTGCAAAACGCTCGGACAAAAGCGCGCCACATCCAGCGCGGCCGCTTCAGCGTAACGAGCCTTGCCGGTGGATGCGATGTGTTCACGGCCTTCGCTACCTACCCCTGTTCCACCCTCGCCAAGCTCACCACACCCACAGGAGAAACCCATGACACTATCAAACTCCCGCCAGGCCTTGCGCTCATTGCGCCTGTTGCCCCTGGCCGCCGCCGCCGCCATGACACTGGCCGGCCTGGCCACCACCGCGAACGCGTCCAGCCACCGTGAAGCGCCTTTCCTGACCACCGCGCCCAAGGTCGACGCCACCGACTTCTACATGTTTCGCAGCTACGAAAGTGGCCGCAGTGACTACGTGACCTTGATCGCCAATTACCAGCCGCTGCAAGCGGCCTACGGCGGCCCCAACTTCTTCTCGATGGACCCCAACGCGCTGTATGAAATTCACATCGACAACAACGGCGACGCCAAGGAAGACCTGACCTTCCAGTTCCGCTTCACCAACACGCTGGCCAACGGCGGCAACGGCATCACCCTGAACGTGGGTGGCAAGAACGTGGCCATTCCCCTGGTGCAAGCCGGCGCTGTGGCCAACCTGCGCGACGCCAGCCTGAACCTGGCCGAGACCTACACCATGACCGTGGTGCGTGGTGACCGCCGCAGTGGCACCGCCGCCATGGCCACGAATGTGGTGGGTGGCAGCAGCACCTTCGACAAGCCGGTGGACAACATCGGCGTCAAGACCATCCCCGACTACGCGGGCTACGCCGCCAAGCACATCCACAGCATCAACATCCCCGGCTGCAGCGTGCCGGCCAAGATGTTCGTGGGCCAGCGCAAGGACGCTTTTGCGGTCAACTTGGGCGTTATCTTTGACCTCGTGAATGCACCCGTGGCTGTCATCACCGACCCCACGCTCATCAATGCCGGCACCAATGTGCTGGACGATTCCAACGTCACCACGCTGGCGCTGGAAGTGCACAAGAGCTGCCTTACCGCTGGCAGCGAACCCGTGATTGGGGGCTGGACCACGGCCAGCCTGCGCCAGGCGCGTTTGCTCAACCCCAGCCCGGCTTCTGGCCACCAGGCCAGCGAAAAGCCTGGCGGCGCCTGGGTGCAGGTGTCGCGCCTGGGCATGCCCCTGGTCAACGAAGTGGTGATTGGTCTCAAGGACAAGGACAAGTTCAACGCCTCGCAGCCCAAGGGTGACGGCCAGTTCATCGACTACGTGACCAACCCCACCCTGCCCGCCCTGTTGGAAATCGCCCTGGCCTTGCCCAATACGGCGCCCACCAACTTCCCGCGCACTGACCTGGTCACCACCTTCCTGACCGGCATAACCGGCGTCAACCAGCCCGCCGGTGTCGTGGCCAGCGAAATGCTGCGCCTGAACACGAGCTTCGCACCGGTGGCTTTTGCACAGCAAAACCGCCTGGGCATCGTCGGCAACATCCTGGCCGGTGGCACTGACAATGCTGGTTACCCGAACGGCCGCCGACCCAAGGACGACGTGGTTGACATCTCACTGGTGGCCATCATGGGCGGCCTGTGCATGGCTAACGGCGCGGGCAATGCACTGGGCTTTGGCCTGGACTGCAACCCCAGCAAGGTGCCGCTGGGCGCCACCAGCTTCAAGCTGCATGACGCGGTGGACCAGGCCGTGGTGCCACTGCTGCCTGGCTTCCCGTATCTGAACACGCCCCTGCCGGGCAGCAACTGATCGGGGCCGACGATGAACAAGCTTCATAAAACCCTGATCGTCCTGGCAGCAGGCAGCCTGCTGGCGGCTTGCGGTGACAGCCCGCAAGACAACGTGGCGCCACCGGCAGCCAGCCGCGAAGTGCCGGCCTCGGCCACAGTGAGCGTGGCCAGCTACACGCAGTTTGTGGCCAGCACCACGACCAGCAGCGACACCGAGGCGCTGGACGTGAACAAGGTGGTGCCACCCACCAGCGAGACCGACGCGCCTGCGGCGATCTGATCGAGCGTCTGACAAGGCTGTAACCAAGGCACCGGGCAGCGGTGCCATCATCGGGGCTTCTCATCAGAAGCCCCGACTTTTTATGTCCCGTCCTACGTCACGTTATCGATGCATGTGCCTGGTTATCCACGCCGAAGGCGACCTCAGGCTTGATGAACAAGACGCGGGCGATCCCGGCCCTGGCCAGGTGCTGGTCAAAGTGGGTCTGGGCGGCATCTGCGGCTCAGACCTGCACTACTTTCAACACGGTGGCTTTGGCACCGTGCGCTTGCGCGAACCCATGGTGCTGGGCCATGAAGTGGCCGGCACGGTGATGGCGGTGGGCGCTGAGGTAACGGCTCTGGATGTCGGCCAAAACGTCGCCATCAACCCTAGCCGCCCTTGCGCCGCTTGCGGCTTCTGCCTGGAAGGCCTGCCCAACCAATGCCTGGAGATGCGCTTTTACGGCAGCGCCATGCGCACGCCGCATGTGCAGGGCGCGTTTCGCAACGTGCTGCTGTGCCAGGCCAGCCAGTGTGTGCCGGTGGCTGCCGGCGTGCCCTTGCGGCTGGCCGCCTTGGCCGAGCCGTTTTCAGTCGGATTGCATGCGGTGTCGCGTGCCGGCTCGCTCTTGGGCAAGCGGGTGTTGGTGTCGGGCTGCGGGCCGATTGGCGCGCTGGCCATTGCCGCCGCGCGGGTGCATGGCGCGGCCGAAGTCGTGGCCACCGATGTTGTGGATGCGCCGCTGACGGTGGCGCGCGCCATGGGCGCATCCAGCACCATCAACGTCGCGCAAGACACGGCCTGGGTGCAGTGCTACAGCGCCAACAAGGGCACGTTCGACGTGATGCTGGAATGCAGCGGCAACCAGCGTGCGCTGCGCGATGGGCTGGAAGTCATGCGCCCGCGCGGCGTGGTCGTGCAACTGGGCCTGGGCGGCGACGTCAGCATCCCGCAGAACATGGTGGTGGCCAAAGAGCTCAGCATCTGCGGCTCGTTTCGCTTCCACCACGAATTTGCACTGGCCGTGAAGCTCATCAACGAAGGGCGTGTGGACTTGGCGCCGGTGATCAGCCACACCTTGCCCATGGCGCGTGCGCGCGAAGCGTTTGAGTTGGCGTCTGACCGCCAGCGCGCGATGAAGGTGCTGATCGACTTTGCGGACGTGGCCTGAAAGCGCCCCCAGGCGGCGTTACCGCCGCCCCCAGAGGGGGATGAACAAAGTGGCAAAGCCACATTTGCTCATGAGGCTGAGAGAAAAGCAAAACGGCCTGGCGTTGCCGCCAGGCAGAAAAGCAAAACGGCCTGGCGTTGCCGCCAGGCCGTGTGCCGTGAACATCAAAACTGGTAGGCCCTGGCAGATTCGAACTGCCGACCAACGGATTAAGAGTCCGCTGCTCTACCAACTGAGCTAAGAGCCCGAAAAACTGGGGGGCAGCTCAGGCCCCGTACATCGCGTGGTGGGTCGTGCGTGACTCGAACACGCGACCAACGGATTAAAAGTCCGCTGCTCTACCGACTGAGCTAACGACCCATCCGAAGAGCCTCAGATTATAGCAGGACTTGATACCGTCTTCGCTGCTGCTGGCACGGCCTGTACAGGGCCAGCACGGGCTTGCAGCAGCGCCAAGACTTCGCCCGCTGCCACCATGCCAAAGGTGGCGGTGACGGTGACGCTGGAGCCGTAGCCGTGGCAGTTGAGGCTGCCGTCACTGCCGTCACCGCCAGCGTTGCCGTCACTGCCAGCGTTGCCGTCGCCACCACCATCGCCATCGCCCGCGTCGCAGCCGGCAACTGGCGACGCCACCGCCTCGCGGGAAAACACGCAGCGCAAACCCATGCGGCCCTGTCGCGGCGCCAGGCCTTGTTTGCGCAAGCGTTGGCGCAGGCTGGCAAGCAGCGGGTCGTGGGTGGTGTCGGCCAGGTCGTCGACTTCCACGCGCTGTGCCAGGCGCTTGCCACCCGCTGCGCCCACGCAGACCAGCGGCACGCCCGTCTTCAGGGCCCAGGCTGCCAGGGCCAACTTCGCGGTGGTCTGGTCGCAGGCATCGATGACGGCATCCACTTCGGCAGGCAACAGGCCCGGCCAGTTGTCGGCGCTGACAAACTCTTCCACGCCCAGGCATTCACAGCCAGGATGGATGTCTTTGATGCGCGCTTGCAAGGCCTGTACTTTGCTCATGCCCAGCGTGTCGCCCAGCGCCTGCACCTGGCGGTTGATATTGGACTCGGACACGTGGTCCAAGTCGATGAGAACCAGCCTTGCCACACCACTGCGCGCCAGCGCTTCGGCGGCCCAGGAACCGACGCCGCCCAAGCCGACGACTGCCACGCGCGCTGCACGCACGCCTGCGTAGCCAGCGTCGCCGACCAGGCGCCTCAGGCCACCAAAGCGGCGCTCAAGATCGGCGTCTTGCATCAAAGGCTAACGCTCAAGTGAAGCTGTCCTGTGAACTGGTCACGTGGTGTGATCCAGGCGCCACACCTGATAGCGAAGCGCCAACACCGCGCCAGCCATGATGCTGGCCAGCGCGATGAAGCTGCCCAGCGCCAGCGTCGACACGCCACTCAGCCCCTGGCCTACTGTGCAGCCCAGCGCGGTGACCCCGCCCACACCCATCAGCAGCGCACCCACCAAGTGATTCGCGGTGTCTTCGATGCCGCCAAATCCTTCCCATCGAAACGTGCGCGTGGCCAGCGCCACGGCGGCAGAACCCACCACCACGCCCAGCGTGCTGACGATGCCTATGGTGAGCAGCTTGCTCTTGTCGCTGAACAGAATCAGCCAGTCCAGCGTGTAGGCTGTTGGGGCGACAAAGGTCAGTGACTCCATGCGTTGCGTGTTGGTGGCCAGGAAGACTTCTTCCAGCGTCACCGGGTGTTCAGCCAGGTGGCCCAGGCGGCCCGAGACCCACCAGACGGCGACGATGACCGCGCCCAGGCCCAGGCCGGCCAACAAGCTGTCGGCACTGCGGCCTTCGGGTTTGGCCATGGCAAAGGCCAGCAAGCCACCACCCATTGCAAGTCCTAGAACCAAGGCCAACGTGCCTTTGGCGGCACCGGAGAAGTGGCCCAGCAGCGAAGGCAAATCCTGGCCCACAGGCAGCGTGAGCGCCACCGCATCCAACGTCGCCACGCGGCCCACGGCCACCACGCCGCGCAGTGTGGCGTAGGCGGCCAGGCCCAGCACACAGAACACGACCAGGCTCTTCAAGCTGCCGCCGCCCAAGCGCACCAAGGTCTTGCTGCCGCAGCCCGACGCCAGCACCATGCCAAAGCCAAACATCAGGCCGCCCAGCAGGTGGCTCAGCCATAACAAGCGCGGCGCGGCATAGACGGTTTGTGCGGCCTGTACCCAGCCTGCCGCCACCATGGCGTTGAAGCCGATGATGGCCACGCCCATGGCCATCAGCCACATGCGCATACGGCTCCAGTCGCCCATGCTGACGATGTCGGACACCGCGCCCATGGTGCAAAAGTGGGTGCGCTGGGCGATGGCGCCGAAGACCACGGCCAAGGCAAACGCGGCCCACAAGACCTGGGCGACTAGCCCGGGAAGATCAGATTCCAGCATGCCGGGATTGTGCCCGCGAGCGAGCAGACCAACAGACGGGCCTGCGCCCTACTTCAACGACGCCAGCCTGTCCTTGCCGGCCTGCGCCGCTTCAGACTGCGGGTAGGCTTTCATCAGGTCTTCAATGGTCTTGCGCGCGCCCTTGGGGTCTTTCATTTCAGCTTGGCTGTTGGCCACCGCCAGCAGCGCTTCAGGCGCGCGTGGGTGTTCGGGCGACGCGTTCACAAAGGCGCGAAAGGTGTTGATGGCTTCTTTATAGTCACGCCGCCCGTACTGCGAATTGCCCAGCCAAAAACGCGCGGCGTCGGTGTAGGGGCTGCCGGGGTAACGGCGCTGGAAGTTGGCCAGCAGCGCCACGCTGCGGTCGAAGTCACCGGTACGGATGGTGGCAAAGGCTTCTTCGAAAGCACGCTTCTCTTCGGGTTCGACCACAAAGTCGCGCCCGTCCATGCTGACCTTGACGGGTTCGAACTTGCGCAAGCGCTCTTCAAAAGCCTGGCCCACGTCTTTCTGGCGCTTTTGCACTTCAGAGATTTCGCGCAGCAACTGCTCGTCGGTGCCACGCAGCTTGGCCATATCGCCGCGCATGGCTTCGAGTTGGTTGTTGAGGTCAAGCAGGCTGCGTCGCAGCGCCGCCAACTGTTCAGTCAGCTGCGCATTTTGAGCGTTAGCTGCCGCCACTTCGGTGGCCCGTGTTTTGCCCTGGTCTTCCATCGTGACGATGCGCGCGCGCAGGTCGACGATGGCCTTGCGTGCTTCTTCGTCGTCAAAGAGGCCCGCCTGCGCGCTGCCCGCGCACAGCAGGGTTGCTGTCAGTGAGCCAATCAGCCATGCAGGCCAGCGTGACACCTGCATCTCAACGGTCCTTCAGTTCTGCGCGGCGGTTCAAGGCCCAGGCGCTTTCATCGGCGCCGGCCGAAGCCGGGCGCTCTTCACCAAAGCTGACGGCTTCAATCTGTTTGTCCGAGACGCCCAAAAGCGTGAGCGACTTCAGCACCGCTTCGGCGCGCTTTTGCCCCAGCGCCAAGTTGTATTCGCGGCCACCGCGCTCGTCGGTGTGGCCTTCAACCACCAGGCGCTTGTTGGCTTGGCGGATCAGCACCTTGGCGTGGCCGTCGAGCAAGCCCTTGAATTCGTCCTTGATGACAAAGCTGTCGAAGTCGAAGTAGACGACGCGTTGGCTGGGTGCGGCCAACAGCGCCGTGGCGCCTGCAGCGCCGGCCTGGCCCACACTGACCGAGCGTGAGGCCAAGTCCACGGTGGACACACCCGACTGCGCCGTGCCTGCGGCCGCTGCGCCTCCCGGATTGCTGCCAGCGCCGCCTGCCGTGGCCACAGGCGTGCGCGTTTCCACCGGCGCCAGGGCGCCGGCTGCCACCTTGCTGGGCGATTCACAGCCCGCGATCAGGGCCAGTGCGGTCAACGCCGCAAGACTCAGGGCATGCCTTGTATTCATGGTCATCTCCTTGGTGGGAATAGCGGTGGTCTAGCGGCCATAAGGCCCCCAGGCCGGTTCACGCATGTCGGCGCCACTGCTGAGCAGCCGGGTCTTGATCTTGCCATCGAGCGTGGTGGTCATCAACACATCCACCCCCTGGGCGCGAGTGGCGTAGACGATGAGTCTGCCATTGGGCGCAAAGCTGGGGCTTTCGTCGTCTTTGGTGTCGGTCAGCGCTACCGCATTGCCGCCGCCCAGTTCTTGCAGCATCAGCTTGTAGGCAGCACCCTGGCGTGTGATGTAAGCCAGTTGTTTGCCGTCGGGGCTGATGGCGGGGCTGATGTTGTAGTCACCGCCAAAGCTCACACGTTCTGCGTTGCCGCCGTCCACACCCACGCGGTAGATCTGCGGGCCGCCGCCACGGTCGCTGACGAAGTAGAGCTGGCTGCCGTCGGGGCTGAACGCGGCTTCGGTGTCGATGGCGTTGCTGCGTGTCAGGCGGGTGGGCGTGCCGCCGTCGGCTGGCATCAGGTAGAGCTGCGACAGGCCTTCTTGCGACAAGGTCACGGCCAGGCGTTTGCCGTCCGGTGACCAGGCCGGCGCGCTGTTGGAGCCGCGAAAACTGGCCACCATGCGGCGTTCACCCGAGATCAAATCCTGCACCCACACCGCCGCCTTTTGCGTCTCAAACGACACATAGGCCAGCTTGCGACCGTCGGGTGACCAGGCCGGCGAGATGATGGGTTCTGGGCTGGCCAACGCCACCTGACCACCTTCGCCGTCGGGGTCGGTGATGTGCAAAGAAAAGCGCTTGCCACTGCGCAGCACATAGGCAATGCGCGTGGCAAAGACACCGCGCTCGCCGGTCAGCTTGAGGTGCAGCTCATCAGCAATGCGGTGCGCGGCCAGGCGCAAATCCGCCGCCAGCACCAGCTTGCTTTGTGCCAGCAGCGAGCTGCCGCGCACGGCGTCCCACAACTGGTAGCGCACGTCAAAACGGCCGTCGGCCAGGCGCGCGACCGAGCCGGCCAGCAGCGCGTCGGCGCCGCGCGTGCGCCAGGCGGCCAAGTCGACCACGCTGCGTTCGTCCAGCGCGGCGTCCACCGCCAGCAGCTTGAACGATCCGCTGCGCTCCAAGTCGGCCTGGATGACCGAGGCAATGGCCACGCCCGACGCCGCTTCGTCCTTGAAGCGACCCAGCGCCACCGGGATTTGGGTGGCACCGACGCCGCTGATGTCGACCCGCACCTGGCCGGTTGCGGGCAGCGCTGCCGTGCCTGCCAGCACGGCTGCGGCGGCCAGCCAGTGGCGGCGCGGCCAAGCATTCAAGGCGAGGTCTGGTGCAGTGGGCATGTCGGGTGCAAAGAGTGCCGGGCATTGTAGGCAGCGGCCTGCGCATCGCCGTAACCTGGTGCAGCGCCCCTGCGCTGGCCCAAAAAGACGCTTCGGGCCCGCCGATAATCGGCCGCCAGTTTGGCCCCACACCAGCCCCCTCCCCCCGCCCCTATGCCGACCTTGCTGCAGCGTTTTGCGCGCCTGCTGCCCTACTTCCGCGACAGCCGCCTGGGCTTGCTGGCCGCCGGCCTGGCCGCCATCGTCACCGCCGCCACCGAGCCCGTCATCCCCTGGCTGCTGGGCAAGCTGCTCGACCAGGGTTTTGCCAGCGGCAAGCTGCCTTTGTGGATCGTGCCCGTGGCCCTCATCAGCCTGTTTGGTGTGCGCAGCCTGGCCGGCTTCCTCGCCCAGTACGGCCTGTCCTGGGCCGCCAACCGTGCCGTGCTGCGCCTGCGCCAAGGCATGTTTGCGCGATTGCTGTCCAGCGCGCCGTCGCTCTTCACCACCAGCACCGCCAGCGGCATGACCAACACGCTGGTCTACGAAGCGCAGGGCGGCGTGACGCAGTTGTCGGCCTCGGTGCTGACACTGGTGCGCGACTCACTCATCCTGGTGGCCCAGTTGATCTTTTTGTTGACGCTGAACTGGCAACTCACGCTTTTGGTGGCACTGCTGTTCCCGGCCGTGGCGCTAGTCATGCGCGCGCTGGGCCGACGTTTGCACCGCCTGACCGTGGAAGGCCAGCGCGCCACCGACGATCTGGCCTACGTCGTCGAAGAAAACATGCTGGCCTGGCGCATCGTGCGCTTGCACGGCGCGCAGCAGCAGCAGCAAAAACGTTTCTTCGGCCGTGCCGACCTGGTGCGCCGCCTGACGCTCAAAGCCGTGGTGGCCGGTGGCACCATGACGCCAGTGACGCAGATGCTGGCGGCCTGTGCGCTGTCGGTGGTGATCGTGATTGCGCTGTGGCAAAGCCGCAGCGGCGGCACCACGGTGGGCGACTTTGTGGCCTTCGTGACGGCCATGCTCACGCTGGTGGCGCCGGCCAAACATCTGTCTGATGTGATGGCGCCGTTGACACGCGGCCTGGCTGCCGTGGAGCGCGGCCTGGACCTCATCGCCCACGGCGCCGTGGACAGCGGCGGCAC
>JANNEX010000327.1:0-2200 GCA_031379155.1 Rubrivivax sp. | reverse complement strand
GATCTCCGAGCGAAGGTCGTGGCGCTGGAGATCACGCGAACGTTCTGGGAGAAGGCGACGATCCTGCACGCCGAACATCACCGGCCTCCCGAGCTGCCGATCCGTGACCGCTTCGCGCGCCACTACGCGGACTTCGAGGCGTTGTGGCGCCATCCGAGCTGTGCCGATGCGCTCGCCAGACTCGACCTGCTCGAAGACGTGGTGCGCCACAAGAGCCGCTTCTGCTCGTCAGGCTGGACCCACTACGAGACCGCCAGGCCAGGGACGTTCATGCTCGTTCCGCCGCCCGCACGCCATGCTGCATTGGCGAGGGACTATGCGACGATGGCGCCGATGTTCATGGGCGTGCTGATCGAGTTCGATGTCATGTTGCAGCGCCTTCAGACTGCGGAGCAGCAGCTCAACGATGGGAGCCTGCTTCGTCCCAAGTGATCCTCACGAAGTGGGGGTATGACTGCGGCTAGTCTCTGAACACTCCAGCAGAAAAAACAATAAAATCAAGAACAAATTTGGACAATGAAACTCGCCACCTGGAACGTCAACTCGCTGGCCGTGCGCCTGCCGCAACTGCTGGACTGGCTGCAAGCCAACCCGGTGGACGTGATGGTGCTGCAAGAGACCAAGCTGACTGACGACAAGTTTCCCCACAAGGAAATTGAAGCGGCGGGTTATGCCGTGCAGTGGTTTGGCCAGAAGACCTACAACGGCGTAGCCCTGCTCAGCCGCAGCCCAGCGCAGGCGGTCGTGAAAAACATGCCTGGCTTTGATGACCCGATGGCGCGTGTCATCACCGGCACGGTGGACGGTGTGCGCGTCATCGGTGGCTACTTTCCCAATGGCCAGGCGCCCGACAGCGACAAGTTTGTCTACAAGATGGCCTGGCTCGACGCGCTGCGAAACTTTGTGCGCAATGAACTGGCAGCTAATCCGCAACTGGTGCTGATGGGTGACTTCAACGTGGCGCCCGACGACCGCGATGTCTTCGACCCCGTGGGCTGGTTCAACCAGATCCACTGCACGCCGCAAGAACGTGCGCACTTCCAGGGCCTGGTTGCGCTGGGCTTGGTGGATGCCTTTCGCCTGTTTGAGCAGCCGCCCAAATCCTGGAGCTGGTGGGACTACCGTAACCTGGCCTTTCGCAAAAACCAAGGCTTGCGCATCGACCACATCCTGGTCAGCACAGCGCTCGTGCCACAGGTCAAAGCCTGCGTCATCGACAAGCTGCCGCGCAAGAACGAAAGGCCCAGCGACCACGCGCCAGTGCTGGTCACGCTGGGCTCGCCTGAGCCCGCTCAAGCGGCAGCCTGAATCAGCCAGGCAACCCCAAATCCTGGATCTTGCGCGTAATGGTGTTGCGCCCAATGCCCAGGCGCTGCGCGGCTTCGATGCGTCGGCCACGGGTGATTTCCAGCGCGGTTTGAATCAACGCGGCTTCAAACTGCTGCGACAACTTCTCCCAGACGTCGGCTTCGTGTGCTTCAAGCCTTTGGCGTGCGTCGAGGCGCAATTCAGCCAACCATCCGGGCACCGCAGGCGGTGCAGTCTCTGCGGCGGCGGCGCAGCGCGGCGCAGCGCTTTCTGGCGCCAGGCCATGGGCCAACAAGGGGCTGGCTGCGGCCGGCGCGCTGCCCCACAACTCGGGCGGTAGGTCTTTGGCTTCCACCACTTGCGCGGGCGCCATCACAGTCAGCCAATGGCACAAGTTTTCCAACTGGCGCACGTTGCCGGGAAAGTCAAACGCCGTCAGCCGCCCCACCGCTTCGTCGGTGATGCGTTTGGCGTCCACGCCCAGTTCACGCGCGCTCTTGCCCAGGAACAAGCGCGTCAGCATGGGCACGTCTTCGCGCCTTTCACGCAGCGGCGGCAGGCGCAAGCGAATGACGTTCAGGCGGTGGTAGAGGTCTTCGCGAAAGACACCCTGGCGCACACGCTCTTCCAGATTCTGGTGCGTGGCGGCGATGACGCGCACGTTGCTCTTCAGCGGCTGATGGCCACCGACGCGGTAGAACTGGCCGTCGGACAACACCCTTAGTAAACGGGTCTGCAAGTCAAACGGCATGTCGCCAATTTCGTCCAGGAACAGGGTGCCGCCGTCGGCTTGCTCAAAACGGCCACGGCGCGTGGTTTGTGCGCCGGTGAAAGCACCACGTTCGTGGCCGAAGAGTTCGCTTTCCAGCAGGTCTTTGGGAATGGCTGCCGT
>JANNEX010000321.1:0-2339 GCA_031379155.1 Rubrivivax sp. | reverse complement strand
CACGCGCCATGTTCATGCCCTGTTCACCTTCAGGAAAGCTGCAGCCGATGATGGCGTCTTCAATCGCTTTGGGGTCGAGTGACGGCACTTGTGCCAGCGCGCTGCGCACTGCCGCCACCAGCAGGTCGTCAGGGCGCGTGTTGCGGAAATAGCCGCGCCCGCTGCGGCCAATGGGCGTGCGCGTGGCGGCAACGATGTAGGCGTCTTGAACTTGTTTGCTCATCTCAATTCCTTACTGGTTTGCCCGTTTGCAACATGCCCATGATTCGCTCTTGGCTCTTGGGGTGTTCCAGCAGACCGCAGAAGCGTTCACGCTCCATGGCCATCAGGTAGTCCTCGGTCACCAGGCTGCCGGCATCGACATCACCACCGCACACCACTTCGGCAATCAGACTGCTGATGTGGAAGTCATGCGCGCTGATGAAACCGCCGTCGCGCATGTTGGCCAGTTGGCCCTTGATGGTGGCGATGGCACTGCGCCCGGCTACCGGGAAGACAGACTTGGTGGGTGGGCGGTAGCCGCTGTCGAACATCGCTTTGGCTTGCGCGCTGGCCACAAACAGCAGCTCATCTTTGTGCGGCACGATGATGTCGCTCCACAGCAAATAGCCCAACTTGCGTGACTCGACGGCGCTGGTGCCCACTTTGGCCATGGCGGCGTTGGTGATGCCGTCAGTCGCAAACTTCATGATGTCGGCATTTGCGTTCGCGGCCGACGCCAATTCGGCCGCGCGTCGCGCCACGTAGGCCAGGCCACCGCCGCCAGGGATCAAGCCCACGCCCACTTCGACCAGGCCGATGTAGGTCTCCATCGCCGCGACACGCCGAGCGCTGTGCACGGCAATCTCGCAGCCGCCGCCCAGCGCAATGCCACGCATGGCAGACACGACGGGCACTTGCGCATAACGCAGGCGCAGCATCATGTCTTGCAGCTTTTTCTCTTCTGGCAGGATGCCTTTGCCGCCCAACTTCATGAACACCGGCATCATGGATTCAAGGTTGGCGCCGGCGCTGAAGACATCGTCAGGCGACCAGATGACCAGGCCCTTGTAGCTTTGCTCGGCCAGCTCCACAGCCTTGAGCAGGCCTTCGGTCACGGTGGCGCTGATGAGGTGCAGCTTGGCGGTGATGCTGGCTATCAGCACTTCGCCGTCCAGCGTCCACACACGCACTTCTTCGTTCTTGAACACTTCGGTGCCGCTCTTGAGTGCGGCCGCAGCGCCAGAACCCAGCACGTCTTCGCGGAAATGCTGGCGCTGGTAGACCGCCAAATTGCTCAAAGGCACATAGGCCTTGCGCGACGGGCTCCATGAACCTTGTTCGTTATGGACCCCCGTGCGGCCGTCAAACACCCAGGCCGGCAGCGGTGCGCTGCACAGCGCCTTGCCGGCGGCTATGTCTTCTTTGACCCAACCTGCCACCTGCTGCCAGCCGGCTTCTTGCCACAGCTCAAAGGGGCCCTGCTTGGTGCCAAAACCCCAGCGCATGGCGAAGTCAACATCGCGTGCGGTCTCGGCAATCGACTCAAGATGCACGGCCGCGTAGTGGAAGGCGTCGCGCTGAATCGCCCACAGGAATTGCGCCTGCGGGTTAGAGCTTTCGCGCAGCAGCTTCAAGCGTTCTGCGGCCGGCTTCTTGAGCATGCGATCAACAATCGCTTCGGCCTTGCCACCGGCCGCCACGTAGTCGCCTTTGGCGGGGTCCAGGCGCAGGATGTCTTTGCCGACTTTCTTGTAAAAACCAGCGCCGCTCTTTTGGCCCAAGGCGCCCTGTTCTATCAGCTTGGCCAGCACCGGCGGCGTGGCATAACTGCCAAAGAACGGGTCACCCCCCAAGTTGTCTTGCAGTGTCTTGATGACGTGGGCCATGGTGTCCAGGCCCACCACGTCTGCGGTGCGGAAAGTGCCGCTGCTGGCGCGGCCCAGCTTCTTGCCGGTCAGGTCGTCCACCACGTCGTAGCCCAGGCCGTAGGTGCTGGCTTCTTTGATGGTGGCCAGCATGCCGGCAATGCCCACGCGGTTGGCGATGAAGTTGGGTGTGTCGTGGGCGCGCACCACGCTTTTGCCCAGGCCACTGGTGACAAAGGCTTCCAGCTGGTCCAGCACGTCGGGCAAAGTCGTGGGCGTGTTGATCAACTCCACCAACGCCATGTAGCGCGGCGGGTTGAAAAAGTGGATGCCACAAAAACGCGGCTTGATGGAGTCAGGCAGCGCGGCACTGAGCTTGGTGATGGACAAGCCCGAGGTGTTGCTGGCCACGATGGCGTGCGGCGCCAGTGCCGGTGCGACCTTTTCGTAGAGCGCCAGCTTCCAGTCCATGCGCTCGGCAATGGCTTCGAT
>JANNEX010000319.1:0-1754 GCA_031379155.1 Rubrivivax sp. | reverse complement strand
AAGGTGGCTGAGCCCTGCCAGCGATAGCACAGCGCCACCGCTTGTTCACCGCTGTGCAAGTCCATGCGGCGCAGCGCGGTTTGTGTGGCGGCGGCGATGTGGCCGCTGTCAAGCGTCTCACCGCCTAACGCCAGAAAGGGTGTGATGACGGGCAGGCTGCGCAGCGGCAAGGTGGAGGGCGGCTGGACAAAAATCGTGCTGCCGCTGACCTGCACCGTGTATTGCGACGCACCCACCACGGTGGCGCGGATGCCTTGTTCGGGCACCACGATCTTTGGCCCCCAGGCCTGCACGTTCATCAACACCGCAAGGGCCAGGGCGGGGCCCAGGTCGCCGTGCTGGCTGGCTTCGCGGCCGTAGATGTATTCGGCCACGCCGCCCGAAAAGCTCAGCAGCGCAGGTGGGGCTGCCGCCGGCAGGGGCTCCAAGCGCAGCAGCGCGGCGGTGTCTGCCGGCGGTGTGCCAGCTTGCGCGGCGTGCAGCAGATGCTGGGCCATGCGGTCGACCAATCGCTGCACATCGGTGGCTGATGGAACTTGTCCCGGCGTTAGGAGGAAACCCAATTCCGTGGCCAGTCGCTGGCCGGCTTCTTCGACGCGCAGCACGGCGCCGCAAGCGTCGAAGCAAACGATGCGCGCGCCAATGTCCAGCGCGGTCTGCGCCACCACCACCCCCGCTTCGCAACGCGCAATCTTGGTCGTGCCGCCGCCAATGTCGATGTTCATCACCGTGCAGCCGTCGCGGATGCTGCGCGCGGCAGCGCCCGAGCCAAAAGCGGCCAACATGGTTTCCAGCGCATCACCCGCGCTCACGGCCACAAACTTGCCGGCCTGGGCGGCGAATAACTCGCCAATGGCACGGGCATTCTTGCGCCGCACGGCCACGCCAGTGAGGATGAGCGCGCCGCTGTCAATCTGCGCCGGCCGCACGCCGGCCAGCGCGTATTGCTGGTCAACAAAAACACGCAAGGCAGCGGCGTCAATGCTGCCGTCGGCCGCGTAGGGCGTGAGCAGCACCGCGCTTTCAAACACCACTTCACGCTGCGCCACCACATAGCGGCTGTCCAGTCTTTCCAGGCGCAGGCGCGAAAACACCAGGTGCGACGTGGCCGAGCCTATGTCCACGCCCACGCTGACGAGCACGATCTCGTCCTCAAATTCCAGGCTGCGGCGCACGTTGCTGAAAAAGACGCGGCCGCCTTCTTCGGCGCTCATGGCGCATTCATGCTGGGTTCAACCCGCCGCGCCCACTGGGCCGTCGCTGGATTTCTTGGCCACTGCACCTTCGGGCTTGAGGTACCAGGCCGGCTCCATGCGCGTGGCAAGGCCATTGCCGGCCAGCCCACTTTCGTACTCCGCACGGATGTGCGGGTCTTCCATCCAATAGGGAATGGAGGTGCCGCCTTCGGTGATGTCCATGGCCGTGTAATCGCTGTGTTTGGCGCCCGGCGCGCCGGGGTCGCGGCCAGGGTTGTGGGGGCCGAACCAGGCTGTCAGGCGCAGCGGCTCAAGACCTGCACTGAAGTGCTGGTGGTACCAGCGTGCGCCACCGGGTGCGGCGGTGACCAGGCCCACGGGTTCGTAGTCGACGCGGCGCACTTGCTCGGCCTGGCCACTGGCCCACGGTGTTTCGCCCAGCTTTTCAGGCCAGGTGTAGGTGTAGCCCTTGCCTTTGACGCAGATCAGCACGGCCGCACTGGTGTGCGCGTGGGCCTTGGAATAACGCCCATGTTCATGCTGGCCAATCCAGAAATA
>JANNEX010000299.1:0-8545 GCA_031379155.1 Rubrivivax sp. | reverse complement strand
TGGCGGCCGAAGTGGGCGCCCAGCCCTTCAACAAGCCGCTGGTCTTTTGCGCCGACGCCAGCCCCGAAGGTTTTGACCCTGCGCTGTGGGACAGCAGCAGCACCGCCAACGTCACCACGCAAATCTTCCAGGGCCTGGTGGGCGCCGAACGTAGCACGGGAAAGCTGGTGCCTGAACTGGCCAGCGCCTGGCAAGTCAGCGCCGACGCCAAGACCTTTACCTTCACGCTGCGCAGCGGCGTCAAGTTCCACACCACAGCCGGCTTCACGCCCACGCGCGACTTCAATGCCGACGACGTGATGTTCAGCTTCACGCGCCTCATCGACGCCAAGCTGCCTTTCAACCTCGCCTTCCCGGCGACTTTTGTCTACCCACAAAGCCTGGGGCTGAGCGAGATGATTGCCGACATCGACAAGCTCGGCCCGCTGCAAGTGCGCTTTCGGCTGCACAAGGCCAACGTCAATTTCCTGAGCTATTTTGCCGGCAGCTTTGCGGCCATCCACGCGGCCGAATACGCCGCGCAGTTGCTGGCCCAGGGTCGCGCCAGCGCCATCAACAACCTTCCGGTGGGCACCGGGCCGTGGCGCTTCAAAAGCTACCGCAAAGACGACGTGCTGCGTTTGCAGCCGCACCCTGAGCACTGGCGCGGTGTGCAGCAGCCCAAGGCGCTGGTCTTTGCCATCAGCCGCGAGCCCAACGTGCGCGTGCAAAAGCTGGCGCGTGGTGAATGCCATGTCGCCGCGCCGATTCGTGACGTGGACATCAGCGCGCTGGCGGGTCATCCGCAGGTCAACGTGCTGAAGATCCAGGCGCTCAACATCAGCTACCTGGCCTTCAACCTGAAAAAGCCGCCCGTGGACAAACGCGAAGTGCGTGAAGCGCTGGACATTGCCATCGACCGCAACGCGCTGTTCAAGGTGCTGTTCCCGCGCGGTGACGCGACGCAAGCCGTCAGCGCTTTTCCACCGGCCGTGCCGGGTTTCAACACCTCGCTGAAAAACGAATTCAACCCCGATCGCGCCAAGCAGTTGCTGGCGGCGGCGGGTTTTGCGAACGGGCTGGACATCGACTTGTGGGCGCTGCCCATCAGCCGGCCCACCAACCCCAATGGTCAGCTGATGGCGCAGATGATCCAGGCCGACTGGGCCAAAATTGGCGTGCGCGCCAACATCAAAACCTTCGAGTGGGGCGAGTACCTGAAGCGCGCCAACAACGGCGAACACCACATCTACATGAGCGGTTGGAGCAGCGACATCGCCACCGCCGATGAGTTCCTGACGCCCAACCTGACCTGCCCGGCCAGCCGCGGCGGCATCAAGTTCTGCAACAAGGACTTCGACGCGCTGGTGGACGGCGCACGCGCCGAGGTCGACGAAGCTCGCCGCTTGTTGATGATTGAGAAAGCGCAAGAAATCTTCAAACGCGAAAGGCCGTGGATGACTATGGCGCATTCCAGCGTCTACATCCCGTTGCGCAAGGACGTGGTGGGTTTTGTCATGGCACCCAATGGCAGCGTTGACTTTGAGGGTGTGTACCGAAAATGAGGCACCCTTGATCCGCGTCGAAGACATCGCCGCCAGCGCTGACTTTTGCCACCTGTCCACGCTTGCCGAGGTCAGCCACGATCTGCGTTATGTCGGCAGCCACAACTTCGCCGGCCGTAGCCTCTACGGCCGCCTGGACTGCGCCTGGCTGCGCCGTGAAGCGGCGGCGGGCCTGCAAGCCGCCGCCGCTTGGCTGCATGCGCAGCGGCCGGGTTGGCGCATCCTGGTGCTGGACGCCTTGCGTCCGCAACGGGTGCAAGAAGCCATCTGGGTAGATGTGGCCGGCACAGCGGCGCAGGAATACTTTGCCAACCCCGAGCGCGGCAGCATCCACAGTTGGGGCATGGCCGTGGACGTGACGCTGCTGGACGCCCAGGGCGTTGAGGCCGACATGGGCAGCGGCTTTGACGAGATGAGCGAGGCTTCGCACCCCGCCCTGCACGCCCAGCACCTGGCCAGCGGCTTGCTTAGCGCCCAGCACGTGGTGCACCGCGACTGCCTGTTGCATGCCATGCAACACGGCGGTTATGCCGGCATCCCCAATGAGTGGTGGCACTTTGACCATGGTGACCGCGTGCGCGTGCGCCGCGACTTGCCCCGTGTCTACTGAAAATGGAAGTGTGATGAGCCACAGCCGCCGCCAATTTTTCGCTGCTGCCGGGGCCGTGACGGTGGCAGCGACAGCCTCAGCCACCGCGCAGACCGCCCCTCGTCTGCCGCTGATCCGAGCGCGCCGTTTGCAGCGCGGCGACACGCTGGCACTCATCAACCCGTCGGGCGCCATCCACGAACGTGAGCCCTACCGCGTGGCGACTGAATCGCTGCAAGCGCTGGGCTTCAAGGTGCGTGAAGCGCCCAACCTGCGCGCGCGCTACGGCCATCTGGCGGGCAGCGACGCGCAGCGCGCCGCCGACGTGGGCGCCATGTTCGCCGACCCCAGCGTGCACGGTCTTCTTGCCATGACCGGCGGCTCGGGCGGCAACCGCATCTTGCCGCTGCTGGACTACGCACAGATACGCCTAGCGCCCAAGTTCCTGGGCGGCTTTTCTGACCTCACTGCGCTCATCAACGCCGTGCACGCCAAAACCGGCCTGGTGACTTTTCATTGCCCGATGGCGGCGTCGGAGTGGAACGCCTTCAGCGTCGAACATTTCCGTGGCACTTTGCTCGACGCCCAAGCCATGCTGCTGGCCAACCCCAAAGAAGACGACGGCAACATCGTGTCCAAGACCGGGCGCATCACCACGCTGCGCGGCGGCCGCGCGCGCGGGCCGCTGCTGGGCGGCAACCTGGCGGTGCTGACCAGCATGGCCGGCTCGCCCTACTGGCCTGCATTCGACGGCGCCATCCTGTTTTTGGAAGACGTGAATGAGTACATCTACCGCGTCGACCGCATGCTCAGCACCTTGATGTTGAACGGCGTCTTGCAGCGCCTGGCCGGTGTCGTGCTGGGCGCTTTCACGAACTGCGAGCCGGGCGACGGCTTCGGCACGCTGACGCTGGACGAGGTCTTTGACGACTACTTCTTGCCACTGCATGTGCCGGTCTACCGTGGCGCGCAGTTTGGCCACATCAAGCGCAAGTTCACGCTGCCGGTGGGGCTGGACGTGGAGATGGACGCCGACGCCGGCACGCTGCGCTACTTGCAGCCGGCCGTCACTTGATGCCAGACACGGGTTGTGTTCCGTGCCGTGCCGGCGGTCCTTGCCAAGCGCTGGGCGGGTGACCACGCCGCCGCAGGCCTGCGCATGGACGGCGGCATCACACGCCCGGTGTAGGCGCGGCGCGCGGGCGCTGTGCAGTGATAGGTGGATTGGCGCGTGCCGGTTCGGCCAGCCACAGCAACAGCACCAGGGCCAGCAGCGGCAGGTTCTTGGCCAGCGCGCCGCAGTGGTCCAGCGCCAGTGCCGGCATGTGCAGCGCGGCCACTGCGGTGTAGGCCACGATGGCGCCGCATTGCAGTGCATACACCCAGGGCCCGCGGCGTAGCAGCAGGGCCAGGCCCAGGCCGGTGTTGAGCAGGCAAGACGCGGCCAGCATCACCAGGCCAGCGTTGCCTGCAAAGCCGCAATGCGCCAGCAGCGTCAACACGCCCGAGGCCTGTGGCTGCGCGGCGCTGACCGCAGCCGTCCACAGCCAGATGAAAGCCACGACGGCGCGCAGCGTGGCCGCCAGCGGCGGGCTCAGGCGCACACGCAAGTCCAGCAGCGGCTGCGGCGGCGTCACGCGCAAGCCCGCAGGCAGCAGGCTGGGCGCGCGGCCTAGCAACTCAGGTGCGGCGTTAGTGGTGGGCACATTGCCGCGCGCCAGCATGGCCAGGGTTTCGCGGCACAGCACCTGCTGCGGCAGCGCTTCGGCGGCCCAGGCGCCCAGCATCATGGGTGCCATGGGCAGGGGCAGCCAGAGCGCGTCGCCCAGGCCCTGCGCCTGGCGGTAGGCGGCCAGCATCTCGCGGTAGCTCAGCATGCTGCCGCCGCCAATCTCGAACACGCCAAGTACGGGCTGCTCACGCTCCAGGCAGCGCGCCACGATCTCGGCCACTTCATAGACGTGGATGGGCTGCAAGGCCTGGCTGCCACCACCCGGCAGCGCGATGATGGGCAGGCTGGCCAGCGTGGCAAAGACAGTCATGCTGGCGCAGCCGGGGCCAAACACCAGCGACGGTCTCAGAACGGTGGCTTGCACAGGCAAGGCCAGCAGCGCTTGGTCGGCGGCGCGCTTGCTGGCCAGGTAGGGCGATGGGGCGCTGGCTGCGCCCAGGGCAGAGACCTGCACGATGCGTTGCACACCCGCCAGCGCTGCGCCTTCAAACAGCTCTATGGGCCCCCGTGCATGCACACGCTCGAAGCTTTGGCCCTGGCGCGGCATCAGGATGCCGGCGCAGTTGACCACGGCTTGCACATGCGCCTCTTGCAGCCGCTGCGCCCAGCCTTGCGGCGACACCGGCTCCATGAAGTCGACCCGCCAGCCCTGGGTGCGTGATGCCGCAACCACCTGGTGGCCACGCGAACGCAAGGCTTGCGCCACCGCGCTGCCGATGCAGCCGCTGGCGCCCACCACCAGCACTTTCACGATGCCGCTCCGTTGGGAGGTTTGCCACTGGGTGCGTGGCCGCTGCCGCTGCCGCCCATGCCGCAGCCCCTGCTTTGGCAAAGCGCCATGTGCGCGTGGGCACGGCCTGCACGCCAGTCACGCAGTTTGTTGATGACCGGCGCAACGGCGCGTGAGATAGCTTGGCGGTGGCGCGCAAAGGCCGCGTAGGCCGCGTCAGCCAGCGGCGACAGTGGCTTCCAGGCTGTGGCGCCCAGCACCCAGCCCAAGTCCACGGCCGCGTAGGCCTGGCGCAGCGCAGGCAGGCCGATCAGGTGTTCACCGCTGGGCAGCGCGCCGTGGATGCGCGCCATCAACTCGGCCTGTGTGCTGCCCCAACTCGCGGCGTCAAAGCCGGCTTGGCCGATGTCGACAAAGACCAGTTGGCCTGCCGCATCGCGTTGGCGCAGGTGGTCCATTTCCAGCGCGCACACCGGGCAGGCGGCGTCGTAGAGCAGGGTCAGGGGGTAGAAGGATTCGGTCTTCATGGCAGTCATTTCTGTTGGAAGAGAAACTTCGGGTCGCAGCAAGACAGGGCGGCTAGCGCAAAGTCCAACTTCAGGGCCCTAGGAGGTTGGCGGGCGCAAACGTGGCGTTTTGGGCCGTGTCTTGCGCGGCCGTTTCAGCAGGTTCGCGCTGCACCAGCTTTTTGATGCGCGCCCCCAGCTTGAGCACCTTGGCCAGGGTCTCGGTGTCCAGGCGCAGCATTTCGTCACTCCAGGCCGTGAGTGTCTCCAGCAGCTCCAGCGTTTCTTGCATGCGCAGCTTGGCGGCGGCCGGTTCACGGCTCACGGCGGGGTCGGCCAGCAGTTGGCGCAGCACGTCGATGGTGGGTGAAATCTCACGCTTTTGGCGTTCTTTGACGATAGTGCGGACTAACTCCCAAACTTGCGTGGAGGTCTCGAAGTGGTCTCGCCGGTCGCCCGCCAAGTGGCTCAGGCGCACCAGGTTCCAGCCCTGCAATTCACGTAAGCTTGTGCTCACATTAGAGCGTGCCACGCCCAGGGTTTCGGCAATCTCTTCGGCGTGCATGGGCCGGCCCTGGATGTAGAGCAGGGCGTGGATTTGCGCCACGGTGCGGTTCACGCCCCAACGGGCGCCCATTTCGCCCCAGTGCAGGACGAAGCGTGAAAGGGTGGGTGAGAGGTCCATGGCGGCACTGTGAACCTGACTGCAATTTCTGTCAAGACAGAAATGTGGACCCGCAGAACTCTCAATGGATTGCCGGCCTAGAACGAAGAACCAGGCTGGCTCAGGAAGGCCAATTCCGCAGCCGTGGACACGCGCCCCAGCACCAGGTTGCGGTGTGGATAACGTCCAAACTGAGCGACCACGTCGGCGTGCTTTTTCGCCCATTCGCGGGCGTCGGCCAGGGCCGGGTGTTCATCGGCCAGCGCGCCAAAGAGGGCCAGCGACTGCTCTTGCGCGGCCCTGTCTTCGGCATGTTCAAAAGGCAGGTAGGCAAACCAGCGCTGCAAGGGCGCCAACATCAAATGTCCGCCACTGGCCACCAAAGCTTGTGCGCCCGCCAGCGCCAGGGCGTCGCCGGCAAAGGCGCGTGGTGTGTCGCGAAAGCTGTTGCGCGTGAACTGGTCGAGCACAACGATGCGCGCCAAAGCGCTGCTGGGCTGGGTCTCCCAGTCGCGCAGTCCGCCAGCCAGGGCGGCGTTCAGTTCGCTGCCAAAACGCTGGCGAATCTGCGCGTCAAAGGCCGCGTCTTTGCGAAACCACTCGGCGCGGGGCCTGGTCGCAGGCGGCGCGCCAAACCAGAAATCCAGGACGGCTTGTGCAGTCATGGCCACTCAGCCTCTCAGTCCAGACGCGCGCCCGAGTCCTTCACCGCCTTGGCCCACTTGGGCATCTCGGCGCCCAGATAGCGGCCAAAGGCATCGCCGTCCAGGTAAGCAGGGTCAGCGCCTTGCGCCACCATGCGGCTGCGAATCTCGGCGGTCTCCAGCGTGGCCTTGAAGGCCGCGCTGAGTTTGTCCAACACCGCCTTGGGTGTGGCGGCAGGCGCCATCACGCCGTAAAAGCCGACCACGTCAAAACCATTGACGCCGGCTTCGATCATGGTGGGCGTGTCGGGCAGCGCGTTGCTGCGTTCGCGGCTCGTCACCGCCAACGCACGCAGCTTGCCTTGTTTGACGTACTGGGCCGCTTGTGGGATCGACTCGGCCATCATCTGCACCTGCCCGGCCAACAAGTCGGTGAAGGCCGGCGCGCTGCCGCGGTAGGGGATGTGCACGATGAAGGTGCCCGTGGCGGCCTTGAACATCTCTGGCACCAGGTGGCTGATGCCGCCATTGCCGGCCGAGCCGTAGTTGAGCTTGCCGGGATTTTTCTTGGCCAGCGCTACCAATTCTTGCAGGGTGTTGGCCGGCACCGCAGGGTTCACCAGAATGGCCAGCGCTTGCATGGCGGTGCGCGCCACCGGCGCAAAGTCGCGCAGCGTCTGGTGGGGGTTCTTGGGATAGATGGCCGGGTTGATGACCAGCGTGCCCGTATTGGCCATGAGCAGCGTGTAGCCATCAGGCTCGCTCTTGGCCACAAAGTCGGCACCCACGCTGCCACCGGCGCCGGCCTTGTAGTCGACGATGATGGGTTGGCCCAGCAACTGGCCCAGGCGGTCGGCCAGCAAGCGCGCGTGCGCGTCCAGCGGGCCGCCGGCGGGGAAGCCGACGATGATCTTCACCGGCTTGTTGGGGAAGGGGGTCTGCGCCCAGGCGGGCAAGGCCACACACAGGCTGGCGCACAGGGCTATCCCCGCGCGACAAATTTGAGCTGACTTCATGCAGCCTCCAACAAGGCCAGCGTCGCGGGGTGGCGCCGCATGTAGCTGGCCACGTAGCTGCACCGTGGCCGCACCTTCAGGCCTTGATCGCGCGCCCAGTCCAGCGCCGCTTGCACCAGCGCGCCAGCCAGGCCGCTGCCTTGCGCACGGGTCGGCACTTCGGTGTGCACCAGCAGCAGCACATCGCCTTGGCGCTGGTAGTTGCAGACCGCCAGCTCGCCGTTGAAGTCAGCCTCGAATCGTGAGGCGCTGGTGTTGTGGATGACTGCATGGTTCATGCACCCATTCTGCACCGCAGCCAGGGGGTGACAGGGCGCAGCCCTGTGCTGCGCGCGGCGCTTTGCGGCTACATTGAGACACAGGCCCGGCCACCCCGTCGGCCGGCCCAGCATCAGCGGTGGTTCTTGTGGACAAATCCTGGTTCTTGGAAAGCGTGGCCAGCGACGGCTCACGGCTGACCCATGCCATTTCCAAGCTGCCTTTTCGCGTCGGCCGTGACGCCGCCAATGACCTGGCCGTGGACGCCCGTGGCCTGTCGCGCAACCACGCCGAATTTCAGCTCGACGGCTCAGGCCTGCTGCGCCTGGCCGACCTGGACAGCACCAACGGCACCTTCGTCAACCGCGAGCGCATTCGCGGCCACAAGTTGCTGGCGCAAAACGATGTCATCCACTTCGGCAATGCCGAGTACCGGCTGGGCATGGAAAGCGCCACGCAAATGGCGCGGCCACAAGACGACGGCGAACGCACGATGATCGTGCCCGCCGGCAGCACACTCAGCGAAAACTTCGTGCGCCATGAACGCCAATTCATGGACTTGCTGCGCGGCCATGGCCTGTCAGCCGCCGCGCAGCCCATCGTCGACGCGCGCACCGGCAAACTCTTCGCCTACGAACTGCTGGGCCGCTGCACCCACCCCGAGCTGCCAGCCTCGCCCATTCAGCTGTTCCATCTGGCTGCCTTGCTCGACCGTGAGGCCGAGCTCAGCGCCGCCTTTCGTGACTACGGCGTGGCCGCCATCGCGCCGCGCCTGCATGGCACCAAGCTGTTTGTGAACACCCATCCCAAAGAGACTTTTGCCGAGGATTTTTTTGCCGCCCTGGTGCAATTGCGCGCGCAA
>JANNEX010000209.1:0-6546 GCA_031379155.1 Rubrivivax sp. | reverse complement strand
TGGCCCGGTGGCCTGGGCCGACCAGGTGTTCAAGGGCAGCACCGCGCCCGACGCCGGCTGGCAAAACCACTGGAAGGGCGGCTGGGGCATCCTGTTCGATGACCTGGTGGCGGCGTTTTGCACGCTGGTGCTGCTGGCGCTGTGGCAGTTCTGAAGTGTTATTACTATTAATTCAATAGCAAACTATGACCGCTACACCTGCACCTTTGGCCGATTTGCTTCAAAAAAGGCAGTGGATGATGGCCACGGCCGAGAGCTGCACCGGTGGCCTGATCGCGGCGGCGTGTACTGATCTGTCGGGTTCCAGCAACTGGTTTGAGCGCGGCTTTGTGACCTATACCAACGAGGCCAAGGCGCAGATGCTGGGCGTTGACGCTGCGCTGTTCGGCCGCGTCGGCGCAGTCAGCGAAGAGGTGGCATGTGCCATGGTGCACGGCGCGCTGGCCCACTCACCAGCGCAGTTAGCCGTGGCCGTCACCGGCATCGCCGGCCCCAGCGGCGCGGTGCCGGGCAAACCCGTGGGCACCGTCTGGCTGGCCTGGGGCACGGCAGGCGGTGTGTCTGCCGAACGCCTGCAACTGGCCGGTGACCGCGACGCCGTGCGCGGTGCCACCGTGGTGGCGGCGTTGCAGCGCTTGCTGCAAACCGCTCAAGCCACGCCAGCATGAAAGTCTTGCTGTGCGGCGACTTCAGCGCCGCTGAGCTTCTTGAGTGGCAACAAGCGCTGGCTGCTGCCATGCCCGAAGCCCAGTGGTTGACGCTGACGCAAGCCCGCGCCGAGCCTGGCGCCGTGCATGCCGCTGTGGTCGCCAACCCGCCGCCGGGCAGCCTGCAAGGGCTGCCCGCGCTGCGCCTCATCCAAAGCCTTTGGGCGGGTGTGGACCGCTTGTTGGCCGACACCACGCTGCCCAGCGGTGTGCCCATCGCGCGCATGGTTGACCCGGCCATGAATGCGGCCATGGCGCAGACCGCGCTGTGGGCCGTGCTGTCGCTGCACCGGGGCTTCTTTGCCTACCAGCGGCGCCAACGCGAAGGGCAGTGGCAAGTGCATGCGCAGCGCCGGGCTGACGAAGTGCAAGTGCTGGTGCTGGGCCAGGGCCAGATGGGCCGTGCGGCGGCGGCGAGCATCGCGCAGCAGGGCTATGTCGTCAGCACCTGGCGGCGCGACGGCAGCGTGCTGGCGCCGCTGTTGGCGCGGGCGCAAATCGTCATCAACCTGCTGCCACTAACTCCACAAACAAGTGGCATTCTGAACGGCACCTTCTTCGCTGCGCTGCCGCCCAAAGCCAGCATCGTCAACCTGGGCCGTGGCGGCCATGTCGTGGACGCCGATCTGCTGGCCGCGCTGGACAGCGGCCATCTGCGCCACGCCGTGTTGGATGTCTTCGACACCGAGCCGCTGCCCGCCGGCCACCCCTACTGGCAGCACCCACGCGGGACCATGCTGCCGCACGCGGCGGCCGGCACCGACGCGCGCAGCGCAGCGGCGGTGGCGGTGGCCAACTTGCGAGCGCTGCGCCATGGCGAGGTCATCCAGCACCTGGTCAAGCCGACACTTGGCTACTGATACCGAGTTGCGATCAGTGGCCTGGTAACGACTGGCGTCGTGCGGCCCGTCGACCGCGGTCGAGCCAAGGGGGCTCCAGCGTCGGCTCTGTGGGATCTCGATTTGGAGTTTCAAGTTGGCCGAATGAACCTGGCGCGCTGAGCCGTCTCAGCAAAGCTAGAGCCCGGCGCGGCCCCAGGCGCCCGCCCGAGCGGTATCGCGAAAACCGAGGGCATGCCGCCGACGCCAAGCCAGGACGGCAAGACCCGCCGCGAGCAACAGCGCCGGTGGAGGCTCGGGCACCACCGACGTGTGGGTGAAGGTGCCGCTGACCGTCATGATGGCGCCGGCATAAAAGTGCACCCGCACCCAGGCGGCGTCGTCGGGGCCGTGGTAAGTGCCCGTATCGAAAAATCGGGTTTCACCTCCGACCACGCTCTTGACGTTGTCAGGGCTGGTTGCCCATGGCCCGCTGTCCGACGGACCCCACTCGAAGACCACGACGAGGATGTGTGACTCGGTCGCGGGGTAGGTCGGCGCAATGGCAACCGAAAGACTGAAATCGATACCGCTAGCTCCAGGCGCCGACAGATGCACGAAGGTGCGTGGCGTATCTGCGCCCACTGTCTGGAACAGGGTCTCGCTCTGCGCGAGCGCGGTCGGCCCTAGGCCGGCCGCAGCAATCAACCCGGTGATCGATGTCAGGCGTGTGGCTATGGACATGTCGGCTCCTTTGCCACGAACTGACCGCGGCTGCGGGCATGGACGTGGATATGACGAAAGGCATTGGTACGCCTAAACGGGGCCCGACGCAAGGCGCCAGTACCCATTGAGTTGGGGGGTACATGCAAGTGCGGCGCCGGCAAGGCGCAATGCCCAGGGATGCGGACTCCAAACCGGACCTGTGCGCCGAAGTGCAGGGTCTCGGCCTCTATGCCGCTGTGCGCTGCGGCGCCGAAGATCGCCAGGCGCCGGAATGGCCGTGTCGCTACATCGCCCACGCGCGTTGGACAACTCGCGCGTACAAAACAACGCCGTTTGGCAAGTCGTGCTCAAGCTGACGAAACCTTGGCACGCCGGCACTTCGCACCTGGTGACGTCGCCGCCAGAGTTGATGCAGCGGACAAGCTCGCTGGCGCCCGCGCGAGAGGCCCGCGCGAGCGACTGCTTCACTGCCTTCACCCATCGTTCGGTTTTGGCTGTCCGCCTTAGATCAGTCAGCCGCCTATCGTCTCGATCAACTGGCCGGTATGTCCCCCGCCCAGCGCCTGCGGCGCTGGGCTCTCCTCCTTAACTTCGCCCCACACAAGCCCCACCACGTCGCTCAGGCACCATCGCAGCAGGCCAAGCGGCGCATGGCACAGGTGGTGGCGCCAGTGACGGCGGGTGAAGGGTGGAGCGAGGTCAAGGGGGAATTCGGCAGCCGACAGGCTGCCGAAAGAGGACATGAGCGCAACCCTTCATCCGCTGTCCCTGGCTCGCCTATTTCCGAGCTGGAATGAATGGCGGCGATTGGCCGGCCACCACCGGCCAGCCGACCGAGACGGTAGGCGGCTGACTGATCGAGAGCGCGCGGCAAAAAACCGAAGGGGCGGTGAAGGCATCAATGCGGTCGGTGGTCGCCGAGCGCTGAGATTGCGCGAACCACCCCAAGCCGAGGCAGCCGCCCTGGCCGCGACCAGCGGCTTCGCACCCAAGCTGACGCTCGTTGCTGATCAACGCCCGGTCGCCTGCGCATGACAGGCCGCAGGCGCTTGCCTGGAGCAGCAACCTGGTCGTCAACGGCGTGTCAGGCTGGCGCTTGCCGACGATGGTGGACACTGGCGCGCCCGGCTGCGACTTCAGTGCCATCGGTGGCTCGGACTGCGGCTACAACGCCGCGACGGCCACGAGCGAATTGGCGCACCTCTTTTACGTGTCCCTGGGCAATGCAGCCCGTTGTGTGCCCGGTGTCGCGATCTGCACTCCACCCCCCGGTGGCATAGGCGTGGTGAACAGCGGCGCCTTCCTGAACCTGGCACGCGGCGCTTACACCACGGGTCTCGAGTACACCCCACTGACCACAGAGAGGTGGACGCTCGACACCGATGATGGCTTTCAGTTCATTCGCCCCAAGAACAGCCTGACTTATGCCATGGTGGTGCGGGATGGTGCGATCGGCACGCCCATGCCGTTCACGTTCCCGTTTCCAGTAGTGGTGCCGGTTCCGCAGCCTCAGTCATACGCAATGATGATCATCGGTCTGGGCGTCTTGGCGGCCATGGTCAGGCAAAACAAACAAAGACCCGCGCTCTGAGCGGCGTCTGAGGCGCAGCGTTCATCAAGCCCTTGAGCCGAGCCTCCGCCGCAGCCGACCTGCCGCAGCCCTGGCGTCGCAGCGCCAAGGGTAACTGACTGGCGCCTCTGAGGGCCGGGGCCAACCAGCAGTCCACCGACCATTGGCCGCGTCGGTTTCAGCAACGACGCAGGCAGGTGAATCCGGCCACCTTGCTGAGGCGATGGATGGCCATTCATACGAATCAAGCGCACGAATCAAGCGCGCGCTTCAGGCACGCAATACCAGGCGCAGCTTGGCGCGCCCAGGCGCGGCGGTGATTTGCAGCATGGCCAGCATCCAGCGGCGCAGCGCCAGCCAGGGCTCATGCGGCCACTGCGGGTGCTTCAGGCCTTTGACAATGCCGTCGCACACGCTGGCGGCGTCCAGCAAGTGGCTGGCTTGCGCGGCCGACATCAAGGGCAGCGCACGTTCAAGCAACTTCTCTTTGGGCCCCCACACGCGTGCCTCTTTCAGCGCCAGTGGCAGCGGCTGGCCGGCTTCCAGCGCCGCGTGGGCGCGCACCAGGGCGCGCACATCTTCGGCCAGATTCCAGTGCACCATGACGGCGGCTTCGCCTTCGGCTTGCAAGCCGTCCAGGATGCGCAGCGCGCGTGCGGTCTGGCCCGTCCACACCGCGTCAGCCAGTTTGGCCACGTCGTAACGCGCCACGTTCAGGACGGCGGCTTGCACCTGCTCGAAGCTGAGTTCACCGGCCGGGTGCAGCAGTGCAAGCTTTTGCATCTCTTGGTGCGCGGCCAGCAGATTGCCTTCGACACGGTCGGCAAAAAAGGCCAGTGTGCGCTGGCCCTCTTCGCCTTCAGCCACACGCTGCTGCTGGCGCGCCAGGCGCTGCGCCAACCAGGCTGGCAAGGCATGGCGGGCGAGGGTTTCGACACGCAGCATCACGCCCGCCGAGTCAAGTGCGGCGAACCACGCCGCCTTGCTTTGCTGGAAGTCCAGACGCGGCAGGGTGACCAGGGTCAGCACGTCGTCGCTCAGTTGGCCGCAGTAGCGTTGCAGCGCTTCCGAGCCATCTTTGCCAGGCTTGCCATTGGGAATACGAATTTCGATGAGCTGCTTGTCGCCAAACAGGCTCATGGCCTGCGCTGCGCCCAGCACGGCGCTCCAGTCGAAGTTGTTGCCGCTGACGGTGAAGACCTGGCGTTCGCCGTAACCGGCCGCACGTGCGGCAGCGCGGATGGCGTCGCCGGCTTCTTGCGCCAGCAGCGGCTCGTCGCCATGGATCGTGTACAGCGGTTTGAGGCCACGCGACAGCGCGGTAGCAAGCTGGTCGGCGCGGATTTGCATGGCCTAGACGGTGACTGCAGCCAGGCGGCGCAGCACCTGCGCCACCACGTCGGATTGCATCTCACGGTAGAGCTCGGCCTCTTCGTTTTCTTTGGCCAGCGCAGCCGTTTCGCTAAAGCTCAGGTCACGCTTGAGCAGCAGTTCAGCGCGCGGAATCAGCTCGCGCCCACCGGGTGTGCGGGCGCGGAAGTTGAACTTCACGCGCAACTGCAATTCACGCACTTGCGCCGCCGCCGTGGACGCAACCACGCTTCTTTCGCGCACATCGTCCAGCGCTTGCAGCACCACGTCGGCTTTGTCGGGTGTGTCCAGCACCTGCACCTGGGCCAGCAACTGGCGCTTCAATTCTTCGGCCAGCGGCGAGCGGCGCGCAAAGCCCACCAGCGCGATGCTGGCGAAAGACAAGCGCGCAGGTTGGCGCATCTGAAAGCCGCAGCCCCCCAGCAGCGCGCTGCCGGCTAACCCGATAAATGAGCGGCGGTCAGACGACCACATTGACCAGCCGGCCCGGCACCACGATGACTTTCTTGGCCGGCTTGCCTTCACTGAAGCGCGCGAACTCGGGTGAGGCCAGGGCAGCCGCTTCGATGGTGGCGCGTTCAGCAAGCGCCGCCACACGGATGGCGCCGCGCAGCTTGCCGCTGATTTGCAGCACCAGTTCGACCTCGTCTTGCAGCAGCGCGGCTTCGTCCACCGTGGGCCAGGGCGCGTCGATGATCTCGCCGTGCCGGGCTTCATAGCCCAACTCGCGCCACAGCGCGTGCGTGATGTGCGGCGCGGCCGGGTAGAGCGTGCGCAGCAAGATGCCAGTGGCTTCTTGCAGCACGGCGGCGTCGGCCGGCGCGGTGCTGGTGTCGAGCTTGGTATCGAGCTTGGTATCGAGCTTGCAGTCGTCGATGGCGTTGAGCATCTTCATCGCGCCCGAGATCACTGTGTTGTATTGCATGCGGTCAAAGTCGTGGCTGACCTGGCGCAACAGCAGGTGCATGTCGCGGCGCAATGTCGTGGCCGCGGCCGACGCGCCTTCGAACGAGGCCGCTGCCGAGGTCAGTCGCGGCTGCACCCGCACCGCGCTGGCCCACAGCCGGCGCAAGAAGCGAAACGAGCCCTCGGCACCCGAATCAGACCAGGCTGCGCTCTGGTCGGGCGGGCCGGCAAACATGGTGAAGACACGCGCCGTGTCGGCACCAAACTTGGCGATGATGTCCTTGGGTTCAACGACGTTGTTCTTGCTCTTGGACATCTTTTCGATGCCACCCAACTTGACGGGTAGGCCGTCTGCGCGCGCGGTGGCGCCCACCGGGTGGCCCTTGTCGTCGTAGCTGACTTCGACTTCGCTGGGATAGAACCAGCGTGCTTTGCCCGAGGCTTCTTC